>NZ_JBHLWA010000039.1:0-40453 GCF_042433085.1 Gallibacterium melopsittaci | reverse complement strand
AATAATTACCAACTTTTTTGTCCTATAGACAATGAAAATAGATAAAGACCAACTTTTTTGTCCTATATGCCCAGCATTAGTGGTTTTAGTAACACCGCCTTTAGTTGATAAAATAGTAATGATTTGCATAGGGTAACTCTTTGTCAAAAGTGAAAAAGTAATACCAAATACAAAGTAAAAAGGACTGCTTATAGTTTTGGAGGCGTGTACCGGAATCGAACCGATCTACATGGATTTGCAATCCAGTGCATAACCGCTTTGCTAACACGCCATAATTGAGATATTGATGGGTTTCAATTTTGAATGGTGCCCGAAGCCAGACTTGAACTGGCACGCCCCGAAAGGCGAGAGATTTTAAATCTCTTGTGTCTACCGATTCCACCACCCGGGCAGTTTGGAGCGGGAAACGAGGCTCGAACTCGCGACCCCGACCTTGGCAAGGTCGTGCTCTACCAACTGAGCTATTCCCGCAAAATATTTTTTAGTTTTAAAATGGTGCCCGAAGCCAGACTTGAACTGGCACGCCTCGAAAGGCGAGGGATTTTAAATCCCTTGTGTCTACCGATTCCACCACCCGGGCAGTTTGGAGCGGGAAACGAGGCTCGAACTCGCGACCCCGACCTTGGCAAGGTCGTGCTCTACCAACTGAGCTATTCCCGCTTTGATTAATTTTGCTAACAGCATCGCTAATCAACGAGGCGCATTTTACGGAATTGAATTTTTTTGTCAAACGATAATTCTCACTTTTTTGCTTGATTGATGAAAAAAAAAGCTTATTACCAATAAAGAGAGGAATAATGCTGTTTTTTTATGCGTAAATAGCTGAAATTTTGTGAACTATGGTGATTTGCTTTTCTGTCATTAAAGTTTATGCAAGAATGATAGCTTTCGTAATATAAATAATGATAGGAATTATTATGGCACAACAATCAATCGATACTTTATTAGTTCAATTAGGAAATCGTACTGATTCTAGTACAGGTGCGGTTGCTACACCAATTCATCTTTCTACTGCATTTGGTCATACTGATATTAAAGGAATTTCAACAGATAATTTTGATTATATTCGTACAAAAAACCCAACCAGAAATGTATTAGAAAATGGTATTGCGTTATTAGAAAAAGGCGATCGTGGGTTTGCTTGTTCTTCTGGTATGGCGGCAATTCAATTAGTAATGAGCTTATTTACGAGTCCAGATGAATGGATTATTTCCAGTGATGTCTATGGGGGAACGTATCGTTTATTAGATTTTTGTTATAAGAATAACCATGGCGTGAAGCCAGTTTATGTGAATACCGCTTCATTAACAGCGATTGAAGAAGCTATCACTCCTAATACTAAAGCGATTTTTATTGAAACTCCATCAAATCCATTAATGGAAGAGTGTGACGTTGATACGATTGCGAAAATTGCAAAAGCACATAATTTGTTATTAATTGTAGATAATACTTTTTTAACACCAGTATTATTCCGTCCGATTGAACATGGTGCGGATATTGTGATTCATAGTGGTACAAAATATATTGCTGGTCATAATGATGTGTTGGCGGGATTGATTGTGGCAAAAGGACAAGAACTTTGTGACAAACTCTACTATATTCAAAATGGTGCTGGTCCTGTATTATCTCCGTTTGATTGTTATTTAACCATTCGTGGATTGAAAACGTTGGCATTACGGATGGAAAGACATCAACAAAATGCACAAAAAATTGCAGCATTTTTAGCAGAACAAGAAGAAGTGGCGGATGTTTTGTATCCTAATAAAGGTGGTATGCTTTCATTCCGCTTACAAAAAGAAGAGTGGGTAGTGCCATTTTTGAAAGCATTAAAATTAATTACTTTTGCTGAAAGCTTAGGTGGAACAGAAAGTTTTATTACCTATCCAGCGACCCAAACACATATGGATATTCCTGAAGCAGAACGGATTGCACGCGGTGTTTGTAACCGTCTTTTACGTTTTTCTGTTGGCTTGGAAAATGTTGAAGATATCAAGGCAGATGTATTGCAAGCTATTCAAGTTGCAAAATCACCCCGTTAGGTGAAAATAGTTGGCGTGCAAAATAGAATAAGCACGCCATTATTTTATGAATAACAAGATTAAGAAAGGCTTAGGTTTATGTTAAACTTAGCCACTTTTTGCAAAGTCATTTAGTATTTAGTATTTAGTATTAATGAAAAAACTTCTTACGCTTTTAATTTTATTATTAGTTGGTCTGGGCGGAGGTGGTGCTTATGTTTACCACCATCTTAGTCAATTATTAACCTTACCTATTACTCACACCGCAGAACAGTTGCTTACTATTGAAAAAGGCACGAGTAGTAAGCAGTTTGCCGATAAATTAGTTCAGCAGGGACTGTTAAAAAAATCAGTTTGGGGATTGCCATATTTATTTAAATTACATCCAGAATATACATTAAAAGCCGGAACTTTTTCGTTAGAAAAAATAGAAAATTTACAGCAATTACTAATGTTAATTCACAGTGGTAAAGAGGCACAATTTGCCTTAACGTTGCCCGAAGGAAGTACATTTAATCAATGGCGTAAAGTGTTAGCAGAAGCACCTCATTTGCAACATACTTTAAAGGATAAAAGTGAGGCTGAAATTTATCAATTATTACATTTGCCAACGGAATCAGTAGTAAAAGATAAAATGGAAGGATGGCTTTATCCAGATACTTATTACTATACGGTTAATTCCACTGATCTTGCTCTATTACAACGTGCTGCAGACAAAATGCAAAAAACGCTACAACAAGTTTGGCAACAAAGAGAGCAAACTTTACCATTAAAATCTGCATATGAATTATTGATTTTGGCATCAATTATTGAAAAAGAAAGTGCGGTTGCAAGTGAGCGTCCTGAAATTGCGGCAGTGTTTATTAATCGTTTACGCAAAGGTATTAAGTTACAAACCGATCCAACAGTGATTTATGGCATGGGTGAAAAGTATCAAGGAAATATTACAAAAAAAGATTTAAATACAGATACACCCTATAACACTTATATGATTGATGGTTTACCACCAACACCAATTGCAATGCCCGATAAAAGTTCATTAGAAGCTGCTGCGAATCCTGCGAAAAGTGATTATTTATATTTTGTTGCAGATGGTAGTGGTGGACATAAATTTAGTCGTACATTAGCTGAACATAATCGTGCAGTACAGGATTATCTACGCTGGTATCGTAATTGGAAAAATCAACAGGAAAATAAATAATGAAAGGCAAGTTTATTGTGCTTGAAGGGCTAGAGGGTGCAGGGAAAACCACTGCAAAAAATGTTGTTGTTGAGAAATTACAACAACTAGGGATAAATGAATTTGTCTTTACGCGAGAACCTGGTGGTACACCGTTAGCGGAGCAGTTGCGTCAATTAATTAAGCAAGGTGTGGGTAATGAGTTTGTAACAGATAAAGCAGAATTGTTGATGTTATATGCAGCTCGTATTCAATTAGTTGATAATGTGATTAAACCAGCATTACAACAAGGAAAGTGGGTAATTGGTGATCGCCACGATCTTTCTTCACAAGCCTATCAGGGCGGTGGTAGACAAATTGATGCACAATTATTAACAACATTGAAGCAGACTGTTTTAGGAGATTTCCAGCCTGATTTAACGCTTTATTTAGATGTAGAGCCAGAAATTGGCTTGGCTAGGGCAAGAACACGCGGTGCCTTAGATCGAATTGAACAACAACAAATTGAATTTTTTGAGCGAACTCGGCAGCGTTATTTACAACTCGTAGCAGCTGATCCAAACAGTATTACGATTAATGCTAATCTGTCAGAAACAGAGGTAGCGGAGCAAATTAATCAGGCAATAACACAATGGTTTCAACAGCAGAATTAACGCATTTAACGTGGTTGTATCCAGTTTATCAACGGATTACACAGGCTTTTTTAGCTGGACATGGGCATCACGCTTTATTGTTGCGTAGTCCAAATGATAATGGGGCAGAAATATTCTGTCAGATATTGGCACAATGGTTGTTATGTGAACATAAACAAGCAGAGCAAGCATGCGGTCATTGTCGGCAATGCCAACTTTTCCAACATCAATCTCATCCTGATTTTTATTGGATTAGTGCAGAAAAAGGCAAAAAAATCAGTATTGAAAATATTCGTGACGTTATAGATAAACTTTCGCGTCATAGTCAGCAGTCAACAGCAAAAGTAGTTTATATTCAAGGGGTTGAGCAGCTTACAGAAGCCGCCGCAAATGCCTTATTAAAAACATTAGAAGAACCAACAGAAAATTGTTATTTCTTATTGCAAACGGATGTTGAACATCAGTTACTCGCGACAATTTACAGTCGTTGTCAACTTTGGGCATTGCCACTACCAAATCAAGCTCAGGCAGTAAAATGGTTAACTGAGCAAGGTTTTCCTCAGACGGAAGAATTGCAAATTGCATTGACGATGAATTATTATCGCCCTTTTGCCACAATCAATAGTTTGAAGCAGGGAGAAGTCGCACAGCGATTAGCTTTTTTACGCCAATTTTGGAAGTTTTATCGTAGCAAGAATATTTTGATGTTATTACCTTATTTTCAGTTAGAAAATCCAATCACACAGTTAAATTGGTTAGAGGCTTTTTTGATGGATACATTAAAAGGTGCATTAGGTATTCATACAGGTTGGCAATGCCAAGATTTACGACAAGGTGTGGAAACATTAGTTCAACAATTACCTGCATTAAAACTTTATCAAGGCTTATCCATTATTCGTCAGATGCGGACAGATTTATTGTCAATTAATGGCGTAAATCAAGAGTTAATTGTGGCTGATGGTTTAATTAAAATGATTGAAGAAGTATTTGAAGGTTAAAAAGATGTTTATTGTAGATTCACATTGTCATTTAGATGCATTAGATTATGAAAATTTGCATAAAGATGTAGATGAAGTATTGGCCAAAGCAAAACAGCGAGATGTGAAACATTGTTTAGCGATTGGGGTAGGGATCGCAAGATTTCATCAGTTACAACAGATGTTAGGACAGCGAAAAGATGTTTCTTTTTCTTGTGGCTTACATCCATTAGATATTGAAGATGAGGTTTTCGATCCTGTTAAATTACGTGAGATTATTGCATTGCCTGAAGTGGTTGCAGTAGGCGAAATTGGTTTAGATTATTATTACAGTGCGGAAAATAAGCAGGCACAACAGGCGTGTTTTGCTGAACAAATTAATATTGCGAATGAATTTAACAAACCAGTGATTATTCATACACGCTCGGCGAGAGAAGATACAATACAGATATTAAAAGCACAACAGGCAGAACGCTGCGGAGGAGTAATTCATTGTTTCACGGAAAATCAGTGGTTTGCAGAACAAGCACTGGATTTAGGCTTTTATATTTCCGTATCAGGCATCATTACATTTAAAAATGCAGAAGATATTCGAGATGTTATCCGTTATGTCCCATTAGATCGTTTATTAGTTGAAACAGATTCACCTTATTTAGCTCCTGTTCCTTATCGAGGAAAACAAAATCAACCTGCTTATGTGAGAGAAGTTTGTGAATATGTTGCAACCTTAAAAGGTGTATCTGTTGAAGCATTGGCAGAGATCACAACACAGAATTTTAGTCAGTTATTTGGCGTTAATTTGTCACAATAATATGCTAGGATAAGAAAACTTTTGGAATAAAAAGAGGAAATAACCATGGCGCAACAATCTACTATTCGACGCTTTTTTATGTGGTTCTTTATTGCTGTTGCATTAGGTGTACATGTGATATTGGCAGCTGGTGTGAACTATGTTTTTCCAAGTTATGCAGTTGCTCAAATCACAGGGGTAGAAGTAAAACGTGTTGATAAAGATGGTCCTATTAGTAAAGCAAACCCAGCAGATGGTCCAACACGAGATGTTTATTATATTTATACCCAAGATCCAAAAACAGAAAAAGTAATGGTTTATCGTAATGAAGATACACGTTGGGGATTTCCATTCTATTTCAAATTTGATTCCGCTAATATCCAAGCAAAAGCGCAAGCGTTAGCCAATGAGAAAGCATTAGTTGAAGTGAAGTATTATGGTTGGAGAATTACGATGTTAGATGAGTTTAGTAATGTCGTTTCAGTAAAAGAAACGACAGCAGACGCTTCCGTCTCTCATCCAATTGTGAGTTATATTCTCTATGTTGTATTACTCTTAACGCTATTTTTATCAATTCAATTTGTGCGTGGTTGGTTTGATAGTGAGTAAACAAGGAGTCATTAAAAATATGAACAAGCGATCGTTATTGGGGCGAATTTGTTTGGTAGCAGGAATGTTTTTTATTGGACAAGTTCAAGCTGATAATAGTGTATCAACTCAGTCAGATACTTTAAGTAAAGTAAGTTATCAAGTTACAACAGAATCTGTGGTTAAAGAAGATAAGGTTCAAGTTGTATTAAATACTCAAGTGCAGACAAATAAACTGACAAAAAAAGCAAGACAAGCACTCGAACAACGTATTGATGAATTGATACCTCAGTTAGCAAAGCATTATCCTGCTTTAAAAGTGGTAGGAAATCAACGTAATAGTTATGCAAATTATAATAATGAGGGTAAGGTTGTTGGTTGGACATTAGAGGCAAGTCTTACATTAGAGAGTGATGATTTTGCTGAAGTGTCTATTTTTATTTCTGAATTACCTAATGAGTTTAGGGTACAAAATACAAATTTCTTTGTTTCTACAGAAATGCGTAAACAGCAAGAAGCAGAAATGGTAAAAACATTATTAGCGTTAGCACAACAGCAAGCAGAAGTTATTAAAACTGAATTGCACCGTGAGCAATATCATATTATCAATATTAATTTAAATAATTCGGGATATATGGCGACTAGAGCTACACCTATGCGTTTAGCGAAAGCACAAGATGTTGAAAATAACTTAGGATTTACACCTGGTGAAACTCGACTCACAATGAGTGCTGATGTCGTGATTTCACTATCAGAAAAATAGAAATTCCGTTACAATTTATTTCCTTTGCGTAACTTATTGGAGAAATGAATGAAAGTTGCAAAAAATCATGTGGTAGGCATTGCTTATCAAGTTCGTACAGAAGATGGTATTTTAGTTGATGAAGCGCCTGCTAACCAACCATTAGAGTATTTACAGGGTCATAATAATTTAGTGATTGGTTTAGAAAATGCACTAGAAGGTAAAGCTGTTGGTGAAAAATTTGATGTAAAAGTTAAGCCAGAAGAAGCCTATGGTGTTTATAACGAAAATTTAGTGCAACGTGTGCCAAAAGATGTCTTTGTTGGTGTTGATGAATTAAAAGAAGGTATGCGTTTTATTGCAGATACTGATCTCGGACCGTTACCTGTTGTAATTACTGAAGTGAGTGATGAAGATGTTGTGGTTGACGGTAATCATATGTTAGCTGGTCAAACTTTATTATTTACCGTAGAAGTGGTTTCTGTGCGTGAAGCAACTGCAGAAGAGATTGCCCACGGTCATTTACATCAAGAAGGTGAAGGTTGTTGTGGTGGTCATCATCATGATCATGATGATGAAGACGGTTGTTGTGGTGGTGGCCACGGTGGCTGCGGTTGTGGTGGACATCATCACCACCATTAATCTTAACGATTTACATAGGACAAAAAGGAGCAAATTTAAATGCTCCTTTTTTTGTTGATATTAATTAATATGTTTTCAATATAGTTAAAATTTCGTCAGGAATCACTTTTGGAGCAGTAATAAAAATTTGTTTATGCCGAGCTAACTCCCCTTTACGTAATTCAATTTGGTTTTTAGCAACTTTGAATTGCTTACTAAGAAATTTAATGAGATGAGCGTTTGCTTGCCCATCGATTGGTGGGGCAGTAATGGTGATTTTAAGTTCATCACCATGTAAACCGATGATTTGATCTTTGCTAGCTTTGGGCTGGAGATAAATATTTAACAACAGCCCTTGTGCAGTTTGTTGAATTGCCATTTATGCAATTAACCAAAGTTGTCCAAATATGTCGAACAAGACATTATTTAAAAGAATCAACAAGATACCAAGAACCATTACAGAAAAATCTAACATTCCTGTGCTTGGTAAAATACGGCGAATTGGGGCAAGTAGTGGTTCACTGATTTGATAAAGTACATAATCCAGTGGATTATTACCACGGCTGAACCAACTCATAATTGCACGTAAAAAGATTGCCCAGAAGATCATCTCGCCCCAAGCCTTAGCAATGGATAAAACACCTAATAATACGATATAAATTAGATCTAGTGAGAAGCGTTCGGACATTAACCAATAAAGAATTGGTAATTTAAGTGCTCCTAAGACAAACGCAACAAATAATGCAGAAAAATCAATATTGAATTTCATTGGAATAACTTTGCGTACAGGTGCTAATACTGGTTGTGTTAGTTTGATTAGCGTTTGTGAAAGAGGATTGTATGCATTAACACGACAATACTGTAACCAAGTTTTGGCAACCAAAATAAACAAATAAACTCCAATGATGGTTTGTATTAGGAATTGCAATGTATTCATTAAATCTCCTGTTGGTTAAATAATGCGTGAAAATTGTTGACGTTTAGCTTGTTGACGTGAATAGGTGTCAAAACACATACAAATATTACGAATTAATAAACGCCCTTTAGCTGAAACGGTAATATTGTCTGCATTAATTTGTAATAATCCGTCTTCAACTAGTGGAGCTAGTAATGCTAAATCTTCGGTAAAATGTTGTTTAAAATCGATATTATATTGTTGTTCAATCGCTGCAAATGGCAATTTGAAATTACAAATTAAGGCTTTAATTACATCACGACGTAAGCAATCTTCATTGGTCAACACTAAACCTTTATGCAGTGCAATACCACGAGTTTCTACATCTGCATAGTAACTTTTGAGTTCTTTTTGGTTTTGTGCATAAGTATCACCTAACAAACTAATCGCAGATACACCTAAGCCGAGTAAATCACATTCTTGTTGTGTGGTATAACCTTGGAAATTGCGATGTAATTCACCTTTTGCTTGAGCGATGGCTAATTCATCATCTGGTTTTGCAAAATGATCCATACCAATAAATTGATAACCAGATTGTTGTAGGAACTCAATAGTGTTTTGCAAAATAGCGAGTTTAGTTTCTGGTGAAGGTAACTGTTCATCTTTGATTTTGCGTTGTCCTGCAAAGCGGGTTGGTAAGTGAGCATAGTTAAAGACACTCAAACGATCAGGATTTAATTCAATCACTTTTTGTAATGTGAACATAAAACTATCGAGCGTTTGTAGTGGTAAACCATAGATTAAATCGATATTAGTCGATTGAAAACCAAGCTCTCTTGCACGTTGCATTAAGGCAAAAATAAAGTCTTCATCTTGCTCACGGTTGATTGCTTTTTGTACATCTTTATTAAAATCTTGGACTCCCATACTAATACGGTTGAATCCGATATTATGTAGATGTTCAAGCATCGAGAGTTCAATCTCACGAGGATCCATTTCAATGCTAATTTCGGCATCATCACTGATAGTAAAATTACTGCGTAGCATAGCCATTAAACGAGCAGATTGTTCTTCAGTGAGATAGGTTGGTGTACCACCACCCCAGTGAATTTGCGTTACGATCCGCTGTTTAAATAGTTTGGCTCGAGTGTTAATTTCTTTTTCTAAATAATCTAAATAGATGTCTGCCTTATGCTGATGACGTGTAATTACCTTATTACAGGCACAGAAGTAACAAAGTTTATGGCAAAAAGGAATATGCACATATAAAGATAATGGGCGAGATGGGTAGCGTTCTGCTGCCATCACAAAATCATCATTGTTATAAACTTCATTAAATTCTAATGCAGTTGGATAAGAGGTATAACGAGGCCCTGATTGGTTATATTTACGAATCAGATTATGATCCCAGAGTATTTCAGACATAATTCATTCCCCACTATTAATTATTTGATAGCCTCAAGTAATTGAGGTAACTCCAATTTAATTTGTTGTTCTAATTTTGCTTCGCTACTTTCGCGTGTTAAATCCAATTTACGACGTTCTTTTTTGGCTAATGCTTGGCGTTCTTCTTTAATCGGCATATCTCTTACGGTGAGATAAAGCTGATTCATTGCAGGATAAGCATTCAGTTGGATTTTTCCATAGGCTTCAAGTAGCGGTTTCAATCGTAATACCCCTTCTGAATGATTACATTCATCTGTCATCATTGCTTTTGCAATAATAATAATGCTTTCTTGCAAACGATCTAGGCGTTGTTGATAAGCTGCTTGGATAGTACGTTTTTGTTTTTGAATGGCAAGAAGTAACCAAATTAGATAACTAACCATGCCAATGACAATTAAACTGCCAACACTAAATAATAAAACAGAAAAATTCATAATTATTTAAATTGATTAATATTGATGTTTTCAAATTGTTGATAGAGATCTTGGTCTTCATCCTCTTCTTCAATACCTAACTCTTGCATTAATTCTTCTATTCTTGCTAGGCATTGATCAACAAATTGTTGATCTTGTTTTGATAATGTTTTACCTGCATCTAATTGATCGAGTAATTCATTGAGAGCAAGATTATTTTCTAATTCAAATAACTCCTGTTCTGGTGAAATAACTTTTTTCGTTGCTTTTACACTCTGATCGACAACAACAGTTTGACGATTCACTTCTTCAATAATAAGAGGTATTTTTTTACGGCTACCAACACGAGGATCTTTAGCAACTTGGAGATTATTATCCTGTTTTTCGCTTACTGGGCTGTAACGGTTACCCGCAGGACGTCCTTTATGTTTTTTCTTACGTTTTTCTTCCCATGCTTTATTATCTAATTCGTAGCGAGTTGGTTTTTTCCCTTTTTTTGCTAAGGCAGGCTCTTTTTTATCCTGCTTGCGTACAGGCATTAAATCACTAATTTTGCGTGTTTTCTTTTGACGACTCATAGTAAATATTAATAATTAAACAGTTATAAGATAATGATATAGGTTGCGATTATAGCATTGAATTGTAAAATTTAGCATCTACTGCTTTAGGTATATTGCTTGAAATCTATTGAATAAAAGGATCAAATGATGATGAAAAAAATAGGTTATCTGATGTTGGTTTTAGGTTTAACAGCTTGTACCAGTAAAACTGTCAATAAACCTGTTATTGAATTAACGCCAGAACAGATTGTACAAACTTCCTATGCACCAGCGTATGAAGCCACTCAACAAACTTATCAAGGGCGTGTGAATGATAAATTTAATGTTGACTCTTTTGCTCATGGGGTTGTTGATTGGTTTAATGGTAAATATAAACAGCCAATCTCGGAATTAAAGCATCAGTTATATGATCAAGGCAAAGGCTTTGATGCATATGTCTATGATTATTATAGTGGTATGATTTTTGCAGCGGATTTACAAACTAATTTCCAACATTTGAATTGTTGGCAAGGTGTGAATGTACCAAGTTTGCAGCAAGGAATTTATGATGCATTACGTGATTTACAAGCACAGCGTTCCGCAAAAAATATGGATTGGATTGCACAAGGTAGTGAAAAATTTGCAAGGCAATGCCGTCCATAAAAAACGATTAAATGGCGAAATTTACTGCGAAAAGATGCGAGATAACTAGAGGTATTTTCTAGGATTTAATGCCCTTTTCTGCTATAATTTCGCCCAATTTTTTGAGCAAAAACTAGAGAATAAAAATTATGTCAGATCAAACATCAAATTCTTACGATTCATCAAGTATTAAAGTATTAAAAGGGCTTGATGCCGTGCGGAAACGTCCAGGAATGTATATCGGTGATACAGATGATGGAACTGGGTTACACCATATGGTGTTTGAAGTGGTTGATAATGCGATTGATGAAGCATTAGCAGGCTATTGTAAAGATATTGTGGTAACAATTCACGAAGATAATTCTGTTTCTGTACAAGATGATGGACGGGGAATTCCTGTCGGTATCCATGAAGAAGAGGGCGTATCAGCAGCAGAAGTTATTATGACTGTGCTTCATGCAGGCGGTAAGTTTGATGATAATTCTTATAAAGTATCTGGTGGCTTGCATGGTGTAGGTGTGTCAGTTGTTAATGCGTTATCTGATAAATTACAGTTAACAATTCGCCGTGAAGGACACGTTCATGAACAATTCTATTGTTTAGGGGAACCTCAAGCACCATTAGCTGTTATTGGTGAAAGTGACAAAACGGGAACAACCGTACGTTTTTGGCCAAGTCCAACTATTTTTAGCAATGTTGAATTCCAATATGAAATTTTAGCGAAACGCCTAAGAGAACTCTCTTTTTTAAACTCAGGAGTTTCGATTAAATTATTTGATAAACGGACAGATAAATCTGATCATTTTCATTATGAGGGCGGGATTCAAGCCTTTGTTGAGTATCTTAATCGTAATAAAAATCCAATTCACCAAAAGCCATTCTATTTTATGACTGAAAAAGATGGCATTGGTGTAGAAGTCGCATTGCAGTGGAACGATGGCTTCCAAGAGAATCTCTACTGTTTTACCAATAATATTCCACAACGAGATGGTGGTACGCACTTAGCTGGTTTTCGTGGTGCGATGACCAGAACATTAAATAACTATATGGAAAAAGAAGGGTATAACAAGAAAACCAAAATTTCGATGGCTGGTGATGATGCACGTGAAGGGCTAGTGGCGATTGTTTCCGTGAAAGTACCAGATCCGAAATTCTCTTCCCAAACAAAAGACAAACTTGTTTCTTCTGAAGTAAAAGGTGTGGTGGAATCCACAATGGGAGAGCGTTTACAAGAATACCTATTAGAAAATCCAGCAGATGCCAAAATTATTGTCGGTAAAATTATCGATGCAGCAAGAGCAAGAGAAGCGGCTCGCAAAGCAAGAGAAATGACACGCCGTAAAGGTGCATTAGATTTGGGTGGTTTGCCAGGTAAATTAGCCGATTGCCAAGAACGTGATCCCGCACTTTCTGAACTCTATATCGTGGAGGGTGATTCTGCTGGGGGTTCAGCGAAGCAAGGGCGTAACCGTAAGAATCAAGCGATTTTGCCATTAAAAGGTAAAATCTTGAATGTTGAAAAGGCTCGTTTTGACAAGATGCTTTCTTCACAAGAAGTGGCAGCATTAATTACTGCCTTAGGTTGTGGTATTGGGCGAGATGAATACAATCCAGATAAATTGCGTTATCACAATATTATTATTATGACGGATGCGGATGTTGATGGATCGCATATTCGTACATTGTTATTGACATTCTTCTATCGTCAAATGCCAGAATTAATTGAGCGAGGACACGTCTATATTGCTCAACCACCGTTATATAAAGTGAAAAAAGGTAAACAAGAGCAATACATCAAAGATGATGATGCAATGACACAATATGAGTTATCAATTGCTTTAGATGGGGCAGCGTTATATGTACACCCAGATGCACCTGCAATGCAAGGTTTACCATTAGAAAATTTGGTGGCGGAATATAATCGTGTGAATAAAATGATTCAACGTATTGCACGTCGTTATCCAGCACCAATTTTACAAGCATTAGTTTATCATCCAGATCTAGATAAAGCATTAATGCAACAAGAACAAGCTGTGCAACAATGGGTAGAAAGTTTGGTTGAAACCTTAACCAAGAAAGAGTTGCACGGTAATCATTATGCAGCAAAAGTACAATATAATGCAGAACGTCATCTGTATGAGCCTGTGATTACGGTACGTACTCATGGTATTGATATGGATTATGCACTTGATTTCCATTTCGCCGAAGGTAGTGAATATGCGTTAATTTGTAAATTAGGTCACCAGTTGCGTAATTTACTTGAAGATGGTGCTTATGTGATGCGTGGTGAACGTCGTCTGAATGTGACAAGTTTTGAACAAGCGATTGAATGGCTTGTGAAAGAATCTCGCCGTGGCTTATCAGTACAACGCTATAAAGGATTGGGGGAAATGAATCCTGAGCAGCTTTGGGAAACAACAATGGATCCAGAAGCACGCCGTATGTTAAAAGTGTCAATTCGTGATGCGGTAGCAGCAGATCAAATCTTTACTACCTTAATGGGAGATGAAGTTGAACCTCGCCGCGACTTTATTGAAACTAATGCATTACACGCAAATTTAGATGTTTAAATTTGAGTGAGTTTATTTGAAAAATAACGCCCTTGTTTGGGCGTTATTTATTTATGAGTACATGAGGTAAATGTACTCTATGCTCTAAAGTTATAAAGTAACACCACTTTTGAAAATGGCTAACTCACGGAATTCATTGATCTCATTTTTGGCTGGTTTGCCATTTACAATTTCAATGACTTTCTCAATAAAATCATTAAGTAATTGCGACATACTAACATCTTCAACTAAACGCCCAGCATTGAAATCAATCCAGTTTCGTTTGCGTTGAGCTAATTCACTATTTGTTGCAATTTTCATGGTTGGAACAAAACCACCATATGGGGTACCACGTCCCGTAGTAAATAACACCATATGACATCCCGCTGCTGCTAAAGCACTCGTTGCGACCGCATCATTGCCTGGTGCCGTTAAGAGATTTAAGCCTGGCTGAGTTAAACGCTCACCATATTTCAACACATCAACGACTTGGCTATGGCCTGCTTTTTGAGTACAACCAAGCGATTTATCTTCTAAGGTTGTGATACCACCTGATTTATTACCTGGTGAAGGGTTTTCGTAAATTGGTTGTTGATGTGAAATAAAATATTGTTTGAAGTCATTGACCATATTCACTGTTTTTTGGAATGTAGCGTGATCACGACAATGACTCATCAAAATTCTTTCTGCACCAAACATTTCAGGCACTTCTGTCAAAACCGTTGTTCCACCATGAGAAGTAACGTAATCAGAGAAATTTCCTAATAATGGATTAGCGGTAATACCTGATAAGCCGTCAGAACCACCACATTCTAAACCGAATTTAAGTTCACTTAGTTTACCGCTTTCACGTTGATCATAACGCATCGCTTCATAAAGTTGTTGTAACAAGGTTAATCCTTGCTCAACTTCATCTTCAAAGTGTTGTGAAATCATAAATTTCACGCGATTAGGATCATATTCGCCTAAGGTTTCTCGAAAAATATCAACTTGATTATTTTCACAACCTAATCCAATTACCAAAACTGCACCAGCATTAGGATGCTTTACCATATTTTGCAGAATGATTTTGGTATTTTGATGATCATCGCCTAATTGAGAACAGCCATAGCTGTGAGCAAAGGTAAACACGCCATCAATGTCTGTAGCAGGATTTTTAGCTAAAAAACGTTGACGAATTTGGTTGGCAATTCCGACAACACATCCCACAGTTGGAATAATCCAAAGCTCATTGCGAATTGCAACATCACCATTGGTTCGACGATAAATTTGTACTTCACGATCTGCTGGTTGTGTAGCGACTGTCGTGGTTTCTGGCTGATAAGTATAATCGTTAATATCACTTAAATTGGTTTTTACATTATGGGTGTGTACATAATCACCAATTTGAATATCTTGGGTCGCATGACCGATAGGATAACCGTATTTCACTACATTTTGTCCATTTGCAATCGTTTGTACAGCAAATTTATGCCCTCTAGGGATATCCTGATTTAACGTAATAACGATATCATTAAGCTCAATTTGCTGCCCTACAGATAAATTTTGTAGAGCAACGGCGACATTGTCTTGTGTTTGAATTTGAATAAATTGCTTCATATTTACACCTGACAATATTGAGTTAAGGCAGGACGCATACCATTTTCCAAAATCACAGCAAGTTTTTCAGTTACATCATTTACGAGATGTGGTAACTGTGTTAAATCTTGCTGCCAATGTTCAGTTTGACTCAGTACATTGTGGACTAACTGGGTTAAACTTAATTGTTTTTGATCGAATTTTGTCCACCAATCGGCAAAATTATCTAACCAAATTTGATCATCCTGCAAAGGAATCGTTTGTTCATCTCGTTGACCACGATAAAAAGCAATTAATGCAGCTAATGCAAATGTTAAACGTTGTGGTAAACGTTGATATTTTTGTTGATATGTTAAAAGTTGAGGCAAAATCCGTGTACGATATTTAGTCATACTGTTTAAGGCAATGGAGAGTAGAGCATGTTGAATAAATGGATTTTGGAAACGGCTAATCACGGCATCAGCAAAATGTTGTAATTCTTCTTTTGGTAAAGATAGTGTTGGAATAATTTCTTCTGCTAATGTTTGCATGACAAATTGGCAAAGCTGTTGGTCTTGCATAGCATCGCCAACGTAGTCAACGCCAGCCAAATAAGCAACAGGTACTAATGCGGTATGTGCACCATTCAAAATAGCAACTTTGCGTTCTTTATAAGGCTTGATGTCATCAACAACTAAGATATTCAGTTTTAATTGATCAAGATGGAAAAGTTTTTCTAATGATTTTGGTCCTTGAATAACAAAGAGATAAAAATATTCGGCTGTATCTAAGAAGGTATCTTGATACCCTAATTCAGTAGTTAGTTGTTCAACTTCATTACGAGGATAACCAGTTACAATTCTATCCACTAAGGTGGAGCAGAATGTATTTGCTTCATTTAACCAAGTAATAAAATCTTCAGTAAGATGCCACTCTTGTGCATAGCGTAGCACTAAGTCTTTAAGTTGATCACCATTATAGTCAATTAACTCACAAGGAATAATGGTAAAGCCTTGTTGTTTATCACCATTTGTGAATAGAAAACGTTCATATAATAATTGGGTAAGTTTTGCTGGGTAACTGATTGCAGGACGATCAGTTAATTTATCACCTGCATGATAACTGATGCCTGCTTCAGTTGTATTAGAAAAAATAATTTTAATATCAAGGTTATGGGCTAAATTAATATAATCATCAAAATTTTGATAAGGATTAATTTCATTATTAACCGAGCGAATAATACGTACTTGTTTTACGGCTTCACCTTGTTCATTTAACCCACGAATAATCGTAGTATAAAGTCCATCTTGTGTATTGAGGAGTGGTGGAAAATCCGTATTAATCGGGCGAACAATAGTTACACCACTATTAAAATCAGTTTTTTCATTAAGTAAATCAATTTGCCAGTCGATAAATGCTCGTAAAAAATTACCTTCTCCAAATTGGATAATTTTGGTTGGATATTGATTTCCTGGGAAAGTTGTACGGTTGAGTTGTTGCATAGTTCAATCCTTGTTAATTTGCGATACCATAGACGAGGTTAGGTAACCAGGTTGAAATAGTAGGGATATAAGTGAGTAGTAATAATTCGATTAAGAGTAGAGCCCAGAAAGGAATTACATCTTTAATAAATTTTTCAATAGGTACTTCAGTGATGGAACAAGTAGTAAACATTACGGTTCCTAAAGGCGGAGTAATAGTTCCAATTGCACCATTGAAGATAAATACAATACCGAAATGAATTGGATCAATTCCATATGAGTTAGCTATTGGAGCTAACAAAGGAGCAAGCACGATCATAATAGCATTACCTTCTAAGAACATACCAAGAATCAGTAATGCGACGTTGACTAACATGAGGAATGTAATTGGGCTATCGACAACAGTAGTCATCCATTGAGCAAGGGCTTGAGGTACTCTTTCCCATGTTAAAAATTTAGAGAAAGCTACAGCCATACAGATAATCAGTAATACATTAGCAGCTCCTAATGCAGATTCTCTTGTTGCTAACCATAATTGTTTTAAGTTCATATTACGGTAGACAAGAGTGCCTAAAATGATTGCATAAATAACAGCAACGGCACCAGCTTCTGTTGGAGTGAATACTCCCATACGGATGCCACCAATGATGATAATTGGTAACAAAAGTGCTAATACAGCATCTTTAGCGGATAGTACTACTTCTTTGCAAGTAGCTCTTTTTTCTCTAATTGGTAAATACCCACGTTTTTTAGAAATAATTGAAACTAAAATCATCATTAAGATGCAGAGCATTGTTCCTGGAATAACGCCTGCAAGGAATAATCTACCAATAGATACATTATTCACATAACCATAGATAATCATTGCGATTCCAGGTGGAATAATAGGCGTAATTAATGAGCCAGCAGCTGTTACGGCAGCAGAGAATGAAGGACTGTATCCTCGAGCAACCATTTGAGGGACGAGTAACTTGGAATTCATTGCAGCATCAGCGATATTTGAACCTGATAATCCTCCCATTAATGTACTTAAAGCAACATTGACTTGTGCTAATCCACCATTCATATGTCCAGTAAGTACTTCACAGAATTTTAATAATCTTGCACTAATACCAGTATGATTCATGAAAACACCAGCCATAATGAAAAATGGTATTGCTAAGAGTGTAACTGATTCAAGTCCTCCAGCAAGACGTTGAATAAGCATAATCATAGGTTGGTTACTCATTAAGAAATAGCTTAATGTTGAGATAAAGATACAAAATGCGACAGGAGTGCCAATGATGAAAAGTATCAATAGAATCGCAATAGGAATAATAACACTCATGATCTATTACCTCTGTTAATTTTGAAAAAGTAGTAAATTTTTCTTATTTCATAAAGGAACATGAAACAAGCACTGATAGGAATAATGGCGTAAATAGCTAAATAAGAAATATGCAAAGTAGGAGTAAAACGAACTTTTGACATTGGTAATAGTTTAAAACCTAAATACATCATGAAAATTAAGGCAAAAATCATAATGCAAGGTTGAATAACACCATCAATAAAGTTTGCAACTTTATGGGGAAGTTTAGTTAATAAAAAATCAATTCTAATTAATTCGTTGTTTTTGCATAAAGCACTTGAAGCTAAGAAAGTAAACCAAATAAAAAATACAATGCATATTTCTTCAACCCAAGCACTAGGGGAGTTAAGAAAGTAGCGCATTACTACACCATAACCAGAAAGTAATACGATAAGTGCAAGGAAAAAAGAAGCAAGAATTTCATCAATATCACTGAGCCAAAATTTCTTTTGTTGAGGTTGTGAATTCATTTATACATTCCTCCTGGAATAATTCTTATAGCGTGTAAATACACGCTACAAGTTGTTTTAATATTTTTCTAATTGAGCTTGAATGTTTTTATATAGATTAGGTGACCATTCAGGAAAAGCTTTTTGGATAGCTTCACCAACAACATTAGAAAATGCTTTGATATCTACTTGGTTAATAGTTACTCCTGCTTTTTTAAGTTTATCTAAAGCATCTTGTTCGGCTTCTTGAGCTTGTGAAGCTCCATAGGCAACCATTTCATTACCAGTTTCCAAAATAATTTTTTGTTGTTCTGGAGTTAAACTTTCCCAAAAAGCAGTACCAGTAACAAATGGGGACATATGTGTGGAATGGGCGGTTAAATCTAAGTTTTTTGCGACTTCAAAAAATTTACCGCCATAAAGAACTGCTGGAGGATTTTCTAACCCATCAATAATACCTTCTGATAAGCCAGGGTATACATCAGCTAAAGACATTGGAGTGGGCACACCACCCATGGCTTTAATGGTTTGTAATGGTACTCGTGAGTTCTGAACACGGATCTTCATACCCTTTAGATCCTCAGGTTTGGTGACAGGTTTTTTAGTTAATAAATGGCGAGTGCCATAGATAACATCAGGAATAACTATATGAATATTTTGTTTGTCCAATTGTTGGCTTAATCCTTTAAACCAGTCTGAATGAAGAAGTTTTGATTTCTTTTCAAAAGATTGTGAGAGGTATGGGGCATTAATAACACCTAGATCAGGTACTATATCCATTAATGCACCATAATCGCCAATAGTTATAATATTGGCTCCAAATCTAGCTTGTTCTAAAACTTCTGTTTCACTTCCTAATTGGCTAGATGGAAAAAGTTTAAAAACAATGTCGCCATTAGATTTTTCTTTGACTTTATCAGCCCAAAAGTGCATTGCTTTATCAATTGGTTCACCAGGCTGGTTACCATAAGCAATCATAATTTCAGTTGCAGCTAAAGAATTAATTGAAAGGCTTAATAAGCCTAAGGATAGGGTTATCAAAGATTTTTTGAATAAACGCATGGTTTTTACCTCGCTAAGTAGTAGTAGAAAGAATTACAATGATATTCACTGTAATAGGGTTAAATAACTATCAAAAATAAATTGATAAAAATAACTAAAGCTGCAGCATGGGCAGATTTTTAACTGTTTTTTATTTAAAAGTAATAACACTCTTGATTAAAGATTTGTTATTAACGACTTGTTCAGCATAAATTTCAGCTAGTTGTTCAAAATCAAAAGTATGCGTGAGCATCATAGATGCTGATAATTTCTTTTGAGCCATAAGTTGTTGCACTTTAGAGAAATCTTCGTAAGTAGCATTACGACTGCCTAATAAAGTTGTCTCTTTTTTATGAAAATCTGGATCGGAAATTGAAAAATCACCTTTAAATAGGCCTACAAAAACAATTCTTCCTCCATGGCGAATTAGATTGACAGCATTATTCATTGCTTTTTGATTACCTGTTGCATCAATAACGACGAGAGGAAGTTTTCCATTAAAATAGTTTTCAGCTTTCTCTGTAATAGGATCAAATGAAGGGAGTTTTAATTGTTGTTCAATATGCTGTCTTCGTTCTGCACTTGTATCTGCAATAACAACATTCGCTCCATCTGCAGCAGCAATTGCTGCTGCTCCTAATCCAATTGGACCAGCTCCAACAACTAATACATCGTCATGTGGTTGTATATTTGCTCTTCGAACAGCATGAGCACTGATAGAAAATGGTTCAATCAGTGCGGCACTAATATCATCAACGTTATCATCAATAGCTAAAATATTCTTTTCTGGAACTGAAAGATATTCTCTAAAACATCCATCTTCATGTACCCCAATAACTGAAATCTTTTCGCAACAATTTGTCTTACCACTTCGACAAGCATCACATTGATCGCAAGAAACATAAGGAATTAATGCAACTCTTTGCCCAACTTTCCAATTAGTCACATTATTACCAATAGCTGTTATTGTTCCACTAGCTTCGTGCCCTAATATACGAGGGTATGTAAAAAATGGCTGATTACCAGCAAAAGCATGAATATCTGTACCACAAATACCTACAGCAGAAACTTTTAATAAAACTTGGTCTTCTTTTGGAGTAGGTATATCTACGTTTTGGTAAGAAAATTCAAAGGGCTTATTACAAATTAATGCTTTCATTTTATCTTTCCTTTTTTAATATGCTTAAATAGTGAAAGTATTATTATGTGGATTTAGTAAAAATTTCTGATAAGGATTGTAGTAATGTGAATATGAAAATGTTTTAATGTTTTTTATATGTTTTTTATTAGTAGGGATAAGAATATGAGTAGAGATTTTGAATTAAGACAAGAAGTAAGTAATCAAATGATAGATGCATTAATTGAAAATGTTTTATCTTCTCCGTTACCCTCTCAGATGATTTTAGCATCTTTATATAATGTTAGCCGCACAACAATTCGACACGTTTTATCATATCTTTTGGAAAGAAAAATTTTAGAAAAACAAGGAGATACATATATTGTTATACGACTACCAACAGAAGAGGATAAGTTTCAAAAGTTTAAGACAAAACGACATGATCCAAAATCAGCAAAGAAAATTGAAACATATTTTAAAGGTGCAGTTCAATCAAAAGTTATAAAACCAGGAGATCAAATATCAGAATTATGGTTAGCAAAAAATGCAAATGTTGATATTTTTTCTGTAAGAGAGTATTTAATTCAATTTTCTCGTTTTAATTTAATTAAGAATTTAGGTAGAGGTAAATGGCAGTTAGTTTCTTTTACGCCACATTATGCTGATAAATTATTTGAATTGAGAGAAATGTTAGAGTGTCATGCTTTGAATTGTTTTATGAACTTACCTTTATCAGATGTTCGATGGAGTAAAATGAAGATGCTTCTACAAGAACATCGTATGTTACGAGAAAATATCTCTGAACGATTTACTGATTTTTCTAAGTTAGATCATGAATTCCACTCATTGATCTTATCTGCGGCAGATAACCCATTTATTAATGATTTTATTGAATTAATATCAATAATTTTTAATTTTCATTATCAATGGGATAACAGGGATTTGAAAACAAGAAATATATTAGCGGTAGAAGAACATTTGGCTGTACTAGTAAAAATTATTAGTCGAGATGATTTAGGTGCAATTACTGAATTGAAGCATCATTTAAGTACTGCTAAAAAGTCATTAATGAATAGTATTGATAAAGTCACTCAGAATTAATTAAAAATCCGATCTCCCCTTTAATTCGTTAATATCAACCTATCAGATTCAAGAATCTATATGGATACTATTTTTTAAGTATTCTATTTGACCAAAATGCCTTGTTAATGGGGATATTTTTTATCTCTTTTTCTATTTTATTTCCACAGGATTCAGTGAGTTAAATCACAGTTTTTTATTTAAATCGCTCTGTTTAGCTATTTATTGTATTTAAAGGGTAAAAAACAGAAGGAATCACTTGCAATCCTCTATTTCAGAGAATAGACTAACGAAAGTGGTAAATTGTGGTAAATAGTGGTAGAAAATTCTTCATTTCAACTAATTAGTGGGTAACGAGTTATGTTTCGAGGAGCATCGTTGATTAATCTTGATGCAAAGGGTCGTTTAGCGATCCCAACTCGTTATCGCACCGAACTCCAAGATAAAGAACAAGGGCAACTTATCTGTACAGCAGATATTCGTCAGCCTTGTTTGTTGTTATATCCCCTTTCTGAGTGGGAAATCATAGAGCAGAAATTATTACAATTACCGAATTTTGATGAAACTGGACGACGTTTACAACGTGTTATGTTGGGATATGCAACGGAATGCGAATTGGATAAGACTGGTCGAATTCTACTTAGCCCCGCATTAAGACAACATGCCGCCCTAGAAAAAGAGATTATGCTTGTTGGCCAACTTAATAAGTTTGAAATTTGGCAAGCTGAAAAATGGCAACGGCAAATTGCAGAAGATATTCAAATTGGTAGCAGTGGTACGATGGCGACGTCTGATGAGTTAAGAACTTTGTTTTTGTAAGCGAGTTTTATTCATATGGAACAAGTAACCTATTCAGATCCTGCACACTTTACTGTTTTATTAAATGAAGCAGTAGAGGGATTGTCTATTAAGCCGAATGGTATCTATATTGATGGTACTTTTGGTCGTGGTGGACATTCTCGAAAAATTTTATCTGAATTAGGTGAAAATGGGCGTTTAATTGCGATTGATCGTGATCCTGAAGCAATTTTGGCAGCACAGGCGATCAGTGATAAGCGTTTTTTGATTGAGCATAATACCTTTTCTGAAATTAAATCAATCTGCGAAAAACATAATTTAGTTGGCAAAATTGATGGCATTTTGCTTGATCTGGGTGTGTCTTCACCTCAACTAGATAATGCGGAACGTGGATTTAGTTTTATGCAAGATGGTCCTTTAGATATGAGAATGGATAGTTCTAAAGGATTGTCTGCTGCAGAGTGGCTGCAACAAGTATCAGAAAGTGATTTGGCATGGGTATTAAAAACCTTTGGTGAAGAACGTTTTGCTAAGCGTATTGCTCATAATATTGTTGAGTACAACCGTCAGGCTTTGTTAAATCAAACGGAACCGCTAACCAGAACATTACAATTAGCACAATTAATTGCACAATCCATTCCAGTAAGAGAAAAACATAAGCATCCAGCAACTCGCAGTTTTCAAGCTATTCGTATTTTTATTAATAGTGAATTAGAAGAGTTGGAAAAAATCTTAAATTCGGCAATCGATGTATTGGCACCAGAAGGAAGATTAGCCATCATCAGTTTCCATTCTTTAGAAGATCGTCTGGTAAAACGGTTTATCAAGAAACAGAGTAAAGGTGATGAGATTCCAAAAGGGTTGCCTTTAACAGAAGATCAAATTGAACGTAATCAAAAATTAAAAACGATTGGTAAAGCCGTAATGCCAACAGAAGCAGAAATTGCAGTAAATAGCCGATCAAGAAGTGCCGTATTACGTGTGGCGGAGAGATTAAAATGATTTTTAAAACTTATGATCGTTATCCGTTATGGCGAATTATTGTCGATGATATTTTCCAAGCAAATAAGACAGTAATGTTGCTATTGATTGCTTTGTTAGTAACAGCAGTTTCTACTATTTGGATAACTCATTTAACCCGTTTAGCGATTAATGAAAAAAATCAGTTACAAACGGAATATCAAGCATTACAAAGTGAAGCCTTAAATCTACGTTTAGAAGATAGTGCATTAAGTGATCGTACGCGTATTGAAGGCATTGCTCGTCAATTAGGAATGCAATCAACTCAGGATGACCAAGAAGTATTAATTATTGAATAAAAATGAAATAACTAGGTAACACAATGGCTCGAACAAAAAGTAAATCATTACAACAAGTAAGTAGTTTTTCTAAGGGACGCTATGTTGTCACTATTGTACTCATTATTGCTGGTTTGATCGCATTAATCGCACGTGCTGCCTATGTTCAATTAATTAATTCTGATTTTTATATTGCAGAGGGAAATAAACGTTCATTGCGTACTGAACAAATTCCGTATATTCGTGGCGATATTTTGGATCGTAATGGTGAACTATTGTCAGTGAGTGTAGAAAATTATTCCATTATTGCTGATCCGAAAGAGATTTTTGAAAAGAATTCATTAATGGAAAAAGAACGTTGGCAGCGTTTAGCTGAAACGCTCAATATGTCATTATCAGAGTTGATTGCACGATTAAATAAAAATCCAAAATCTCGTTTTGTCTATTTAGACCGTCAAATTTCTCCAACTATGGCGAAATACATTCACGATCTAAAGATCACAGGTATTTCAATGCGCAAAGAGTATCGCCGTTTCTATCCAACGGTGGAAGAGTCTGCACAGTTATTAGGCTATACCAATATTGATGGTCAGGGAATTGAAGGAATCGAAAAGAGTTTTGACTCTTTATTAATTGGTAAAGCAGGTTCAAAAACTTATCGTCGTGATAAATCAGGCAATATTATTGAGAATATTTCTAGTACACAAAAGTATGATGCACATGATGTAACCTTGAGTATCGATCGCCATTTACAATCAATGGTATTCCGTGAAATTAAAAAAGCCGTTGCAGAAAATAAAGCTGAATCGGGAACAGCAGTGCTAGTAAAAATTAGCACAGGTGAAATTTTGGCAATGGCAACCGCACCATCTTATAATCCGAATAATATTTTTGGTTCACAAGCAGAATTACGCCGTAATCGTGCGATTACTGATACGTTTGAGCCAGGTTCAACAGTAAAACCATTTGTTGTGTTAACGGCATTGAGTCAAAAAATTATTTCACCAGATACGGTGATTAATACTAAACCATTTGTTGTTAATGGACATACTATTCGAGATGTTGCACCTCGTAATGAATTATCTATTACAGGGATCTTACAAAAATCCAGTAATGTTGGGGTAAGCCGTTTATCCTTACAAATGCCAATTTCAGTATTGATGAACACTTACCATAAAGCTGGTTTTGGAATGCCAACTAATTTAGGATTAGTGGGTGAACAATCAGGAACATTACCTCTCAATCGTAAGCGTTGGGCAGATATTGAACGTGCGACAGTTGCTTATGGTTATGGTTTAACAGTGACTCCATTACAGCTAGCACGAGCCTATGTTGCTTTAGGTAGTTTCGGTATTTATCGTCCTCTTTCTATTACCAAAGTTGATCCACCTGTTATTGGCGAGCGTATTTATTCAGAAAAAATCACACGTGAAGTCGTGCATATGATGGAAAGTGTGGCACAACCTGGCGGTGGTGGTATTGCTGCAGCGGTTCCTGGATATCGTGTCGCAATTAAAACCGGGACAGCGAAGAAGCTAGAAAATGGGCAATATGTGGATAAATATATTGCTTATACAGCAGGAATTGCACCAGCAAGTGATCCACAATTTGCATTAGTGATTTTGATTAATAACCCAACTGCCGGTAAATATTACGGTGGGGCGATCTCTGCACCTGTCTTCTCAAAAATTATGGGACATACTTTACGTGCTAAAAATATTACTCCAGATGGTATTGAGGGTGATGTGAAGAGCGCAAAACGTATTGTACGTATTGATACTCCTAAGAGTGAAAATCAACGCAACAATTAAGGAAAATATAGCATGCAGCGTTTAAGCCGTTACTTTGGTCTAACTTTACCAGAGCAGAAGTTGCATACGATGCAATTAGATAGTCGAGCAGTAACAAAAGATGATGTTTTTGTTGGTTTAATTGGACATCAAGTTGACGGCAGACAGTTTGTTCCCCAAGCGATAGCAGCAGGTGCAGCAGCGGTTATTTTAGAGAGCGAAGATCCACAAGATAATCCTCGTTTAAGTTGGCAAGGGAATGTGCCTGTTATTTATGTTTATCAATTAGCAAATCAGCTTTCAAAATTAGCAGGTGAGTTTTATCAACAGCCTTCTAGCCGTTTGAGTTTAGTGGGTGTAACAGGGACAAATGGTAAAACGACAGTTGCTAATTTATTGACTCAGTGGAATTACCTCTTAGGCAAGCGTAGTGCTGTAATGGGAACCATTGGTAATGGGTTTTATCAACATATTCAACCAGCAACCAATACCACAGGATCGGCAGTAGAAATTCAACGTAATTTAGCCGAGTTTGTTGCACAAGGTGCGGAATTTGTTGCAATGGAAGTATCTTCACATGGTTTAGTTCAACAACGTGTAGCTGCGTTGCAATTTAATGCAGCGGTATTTACTAATTTAAGCCGAGATCATCTTGATTATCACCATACTTTAGAAGCCTACGCAGCAGCGAAAAAAACACTTTTTACCGATCTTTCAGTACAACAACGTATTATTAATGCAGATGATGCAGTAGGTAAACAGTGGTTACAAACATTGCCAACAGCTGTTGAAGTGAGCTTAAATCCAGCTTTCCAACCACAACACCAACAATGGTTAAAAGCAGAGAAAATTGAATATCACCCACAAGGTGCCACTATCTCTTTTACGTCCAGTTGGGGAAGTGCCGTTTTCCATTCTCAATTAATCGGTGAATTTAATGTATGTAATTTGCTACTAGCGACGGCAGCATTATTATCACTTGGTTATTCATTAACACAACTAGCAGAAACCGTAAGTAAGCTAGAAGGTGTTTGTGGCAGAATGGAACGTTTTACCGCTCCACATAAACCAACAGCAGTAGTAGATTATGCTCATACACCAGATGCACTAGAAAAAGCGTTATTAGCTTCTCGTTTACATTGTCATGGGGAACTATGGTGTATTTTTGGCTGTGGTGGGGATCGTGATAAAGGGAAGCGTCCACAAATGGCGAAGATTGCAGAGCAACTCGCTGATAAAGTAATTATTACAGATGATAACCCTCGAACTGAAGATGCCGCTGCAATTATAAATGATATTGTTCAAGGGCTAGACTTTCCAAATAACGCTACTATAATTCATCGCCGTGAACAGGCATTAGCGTATGCATTTTCTCATGCTAAAGAGAACGATTTAATTTTAATTGCTGGTAAAGGGCATGAAGATTACCAGATTATTGGGCATACCAAGCATCATTTTTCTGATCGTGAAATTGTTTCACAATTACTTGAACTGACTTAATTGATAAAGAAGAATAACAATGATCAAAATTAATTTTTCTACTTTACAAAGTGTATTAGCTGCACAGATAGTAAATCCTCCTCAAACAGATTTTGAAGTAGAAAGTGTAACAACCGATAGCCGCACAAATTGTTGCGGCAGTATTTTTTTTGCTTTACGAGGAGAAAGTTTTGACGCTCACCAATTTTTAGAGCAGGTGTATCAACAAGGTGCAAAAGTTCTGGTTGTCGAGCAAGCGAATCCAACTATTCCAGTGCCACAATTAGTGGTTAGCGATACGAAGAAAGCACTAGGAAAATTAGCTGAGTGGGTGAGATTACAGGTTAATCCTAAAGTAGCCGCAATGACAGGATCATCAGGTAAAACAACCGTAAAAGAGATGACCGCAGCGATTTTACAGCAAACAGCAGGTTCTGAAGATGAGGTGTTGTTCACTGCTGGTAATTTTAATAATGATATTGGTGTGCCATTAACTTTATTGCGTTTAACACCAGTACATCGTTATGCGGTGATTGAACTTGGTGCTAACCATGCAGGAGAAATTGCTTATACAACACAATTAGTTCATCCAGATGCGGCGTTAGTGAATAATGTCGCTCCAGCACACTTAGAAGGCTTTGGTTCTGTTGAGGGAGTGGCGAAAGCAAAAGGTGAAATTTATCAAGGTTTAACTGCGAAGGGTATGGCGATTGTGAATGCAAACTGCCAATATCTCAATATGTGGCAAGCAAATATTGGTACACACTCAATTCAGCAATTCTCATTGAATAATGCTCAAGCAGATATTTATGCAAAAGCGATTGAACCTGATGCCGAAGGTTATCGTTTTACCTTATGTACACCACAAGGTGAAATTGAGATCAATTTACCTTATTTAGGTGAACATAATATTAGCAATGCGTTAGCGGCAACCTCTTTAGCAATGGCATTGGGGGCTTCATTAGAAGATGTGAAAGTTGGACTGTCATTGGGAAAACGTGTGAAAGGGCGATTATATCCAGTAAAAGTGAATTCACAATTTACAATCCTAGATGATACCTATAATGCCAATGTAGATTCATTAAAAGCAGCGATTGCGGTATTACAACATTCTGCACAAACCGTCAAAATTCTTGTGGTTGGTGATATGGCAGAGTTAGGGGAGAGTACAGCACAATGCCATCAGCAAGTTGCTGTTGCTGCACAACAAGCAGGTTTAACACAGGTATTGAGTTTTGGGCATCATAGTAAGGTCATCAGTGCAGCTTGTGGTGGTGAACATTATCAACAAAAAGCAGAATTAATTTCAGCATTACAACAATGTATAACGACACAATTACAAGCAGGAAAAACAATTCTATTATTAGTGAAAGGCTCTCGTTCTATGAAAATGGAAGAAGTCGTTGCAGCATTTAAAGGTTTTGAGCAATGTTAGTTTGGATTAGTGAATTTTTAGTTAAGTACCATACATTTTTTAATGTTTTTTCTTATATTACTGTTCGAGCGATTTTAGCATTATTAACTGCGTTATTGTTCTGCTTATGGATTGGACCTAAAGTGATTACACGTTTACAAATGTTGCAAATTGGGCAGGTCGTGCGTGATGATGGACCGCAAAGCCACTTTAGTAAACGTGGTACGCCAACAATGGGCGGTATTATGATCCTTGCTTCTATTGGGGTAAGTACATTACTTTGGGCAAATTTAGAAAACCCTTATGTTTGGTTTACCTTATTTGTGCTATTTGGTTATGGTGCAGTAGGGTTTATTGATGATTATCGGAAAGTGGTACGCAAAAATACGGATGGCTTAATTGCTCGTTGGAAATATTTTTGGCTCTCTTTTATTGCATTAATTGCTGTGTTCGGTATGTACTGGATTGGCAAGGGAACGAATGCGACAGTATTAGTGGTGCCATTTTTTAAAGAAATTATGCCACAACTCGGCGTGTTTTATATCGTTCTTGCCTATTTTGTGATTGTGGGAACCAGTAATGCAGTAAATTTAACGGATGGCTTAGATGGATTGGCAATTATGCCAACCGTCTTAGTTGCAGCAGCTTTTGCCTTGATTGCCTGGGCAACAGGGAACTTTAATTTTGCTGATTATCTGCATATTCCATATATCAAATTTAGTGCAGAGTTAGTGGTCGTTTGTACCGCAATCGTAGGGGCAGGATTAGGTTTTCTTTGGTTTAATACCTATCCAGCACAAGTCTTTATGGGCGATGTGGGGTCGTTATCATTAGGCGGAGCGATTGGTACGATTGCAGTATTAGTCAGACAAGAGTTTTTATTAGTGATTATGGGTGGGGTATTTGTGATTGAAACCTTATCTGTAATTTTACAAGTAGGGTCATACAAATTGAGGAAACAACGTATTTTTCGTATGGCACCTATTCACCATCACTTTGAATTAAAAGGTTGGCCAGAACCACGAGTAATTGTCCGTTTTTGGATTGTTTCCTTGATTTTGGTGTTATTAGGATTAGTAACGTTAAAACTACGTTAAACATTGGGGGCAAAGATGAATGCTCGTGGAATAGATTACACTGGTAAGAGAGTAACCATTGTTGGATTAGGCAAAACAGGACTTTCTTGTGTCGATTATTTTTTAAATAAGTCAGTTAAATTACAAGTAATGGACACTCGTCAGCAGCCAGCTGGCGTAGATCAATTACCTAGTGATGTGCCTGTGCATACTGGTGGGCTAAATGCAGAATGGTTAGTGAATAGTGATTTAATTGTATTAAGTCCAGGAATTGCATTGAAGACACCTGAAATTCAACAAGCGATTGCAGCAGGTGTTGAAGTAGTTGGTGATATTGAACTTTTCTGCCGTGAAGCGAATGCTCCTATTGTGGCGATTACTGGTTCGAATGGGAAAAGTACCGTTACCACATTGGTTTATGAAATGGCGAAAGCGGCCGGTATGAATGTGGGTATCGGTGGTAATATTGGTATTCCAGCTCTTTCTTTATTAGATAAAAACTGTGAGTTATTTGTACTGGAATTATCCAGTTTCCAATTAGAAACCACTTATAGCTTAACTGCTGCAGCGGCAACTATTCTCAATATTTCAGAAGATCATATGAATCGTTATCACGATTTAGCAGATTATCGCCAAGCGAAATTACGTATTTATCACCAAGCTAAAACATTAATTGTTAATCATGAAGATCGTTTAAGTTATCCAGATAATCAAGAATCTGGACAACAAATACTTAGTTTTGCAGAGCAAGATGCAGACTACTATTTAACAAAAGAACAGGATAAAACCTATTTAACTACGCCACAAAAACGATTATTGGCTGTTGATCAGATTAAATTGAGTGGGCGACATAATTATATGAATGCATTAGCAGCGATTGCATTGGCTGAGGCAGTAAATATTCCTGAAATGGGAGTCGTGAAAGCATTAAAAAACTTTGGTGGATTAGATCATCGTTTTCAAACGGTACATGAGGAAAATGGCGTACGTTGGGTAAACGATTCAAAAGCGACTAATGTAGGTAGTACCCAAGCAGCATTAAATGGGTTAGAAGTTGCAGGACGATTATATTTATTGCTAGGTGGTGATGGTAAGGGTGCTGATTTCAGTGAATTGAAACCATTAATTAATAAACCAAATATTTTTTGTTACTGCTTTGGCCAAGATAAACAAGCCTTAGCAGCGTTATCCACACAAAGTGTAATCGTTGATACGATGGAACAAGCTATTCAAGCAATTCGTCCATTGTTAAAGGCTGGGGATATGGTCTTGTTATCACCTGCTTGTGCAAGTTTAGATCAATTTGCAAATTTTGAAGTGCGAGGGCATGAATTTGCTCGTTTAGCCAAACAATCCACATAAGTAGATAGGTTAGATGTAATGTTAGCGAGAATAAAAGATGGGTTTTGGCGTTGGGGTCGTATTACACCACAATCGTCTTTATATGATCGTACTTTATTTTTACTCTTTATCATTTTGCTTTTCATTGGTTTTATTGCAGTAACTACGGCTTCCTTTACTACTGCAGCCAAGCTCTTTGATGATCCACTCTATTTTGCAATTCGTGATGCAATTTATATTGTAGCTGGATTAATCTGCTTCTTTTTTGTATTACAAATCCCAATGGAAAAATGGGAAAAATGGAGTACATGGCTCTATCTAATTGCTTTAGCCTCACTTATTGTAGTGTTAATTGTCGGACGTAATATTAATGGGGCAACGCGTTGGATTTCATTAGGTTTTGTAAACTTTCAACCAGCAGAATTAGCAAAGTTAGCTTTAATCTGTTATTTATCAAGTTTTTTTGTACGTAAATATGATGTGGTTACGACCAGACAACTTATTTTTATCCGACCAACTATTGTTTGTGGTGTATTGATCTTATTTTTATTATGCCAGCCTGATTTAGGAAGTAGTGTTGTTCTATTCGTCATTACCTTCGGTATGTTGTTTGTTGTTGGGGCAAAAATTTTCCAATTCTTTTTATTAATCGGTATGGGAGCGAGTATGTTAATGTTTTTAATCATTATCTCGCCATACCGAATGAAACGGGTAACATCATATATGGATCCCTTTGCGGATGCATTTGGAACGGGTTATCAGTTATCTAATTCATTAATGGCTTTTGGGAATGGTGAATTCTGGGGACAAGGTTTAGGGAACTCCGTTTTAAAATTAGAATATCTTCCAGAAGCACATACCGACTTCGTATTGGCAATTATTGGTGAAGAGTTTGGTTTTATCGGTGTTTTAGTTATCGTATTCTTACTATTTGCATTAGTATTTAGAGCCTTAAAAATAGGCAAAGAATCTTTAAAATTAGAACAACGTTTTCGCGGTTTTTTTGCTTTTGGTATTGCTTTTTGGATCTTTTTCCAAGGATTTGTGAATCTTGGTGTAACTATCGGCTTATTACCAACGAAAGGTTTAACATTTCCACTTATTAGTTATGGTGGTTCAAGTTTAATTATTATGTGTATTGCAATTGGTATTTTAATGCGAATCGATCATGAAAACCGATTAGCCAGTGGCCATGCACATCTACGGGATGATTAAGAGTAAGGTATGACAAAACGTTTATTAGTGATGGCTGGTGGTACTGGTGGTCATGTTTTTCCTGCGATTGCGGTGGCACGAGTTTTACAGCAACAAGGTTGGGAAATTGAATGGTTAGGTACAAAAGATCGAATGGAAGCTCAATTAGTGCCAAAACATGGTATTCCTATTCATTTTATTGAAATTTCAGGATTGCGTGGTAAAGGCATAGCTGCGTTATTAAAAGCACCTTGGCGCATTTTTAAGGCAGTGCTGCAAGCTCGTAAAATCATTAAAAGCTACCGTCCAGATGCAGTACTTGGAATGGGAGGTTATGTGTCAGGACCAGGCGGTGTAGCAGCAAAATTATGTGGTGTGCCAGTCGTTTTACATGAGCAAAATGCTGTTGCAGGGTTAACAAATAAATGGTTAGCCAAAATTGCTACTCGTGTGTTACAAGCCTTTCCGACTGCATTTTCAGATGCTGAAGTGGTAGGAAATCCAGTAAGAGCAGATATGTTTTCTTTACCAGTACCTACACAGCGTTTTCAAACTAGAGAAGGTGCATTGCGTGTGTTAGTGGTGGGAGGTAGCCAAGGCGCGAGGGTGTTAAATTTATTAATGCCACAAGTTGCTGCACAATTAGGTGACAAAATTACGATTCGTCATCAAGTTGGGCAAGGGAATAGTGAGGCTATTAATAAGTTATATCCAGAACAAGCACAGGTTAAAGTGACAGATTTTATTGATGATATGGCAGAAGCCTATGCGTGGGCAGATGTTGTGATTTGTCGTTCAGGAGCTTTAACTGTCTGTGAAATTGCTGCTGCTGGCGTACCAGCCATTTTTGTGCCATTTCAACATAAAGATCGCCAACAATATTTAAATGCTCGTTATTTAGCGGATGCAGGTGCAGCGGAAATTATTGAACAAGCTGAACTTTCTGCTGACAAAGTGGTGACGTTATTAAAACAATGGGATCGCCAGCAGTTATTAGTTATGGCAGAGAAAGCACAAACTAAAGCTACTCCACAAGCGGCACAACAAGTCGCAGAAACCATTATTTCAGTTACAAAGTAAGAGAACAACATGGACGATAAGATTAAACAAAATTTTCAACATCAAGTGCGTATGGTTATCCCTGAAATGCGCCGAGTCAAACAGATTCATTTTGTAGGTATTGGCGGTGCTGGTATGGGCGGAATTGCGGAAGTATTGTTGAATGAAGGGTACCATATTACAGGATCAGATATTCAAGAGAATGCTGTAACGTTACGTTTATCAAGTTTAGGGGCAAAGATTTTTTTACAACATGCTGCAACTAATATTGCAGGGGCAAGTGTAGTAGTGGTGTCTAGTGCCATTAAGCCAGATAATCCAGAGGTTATTGCTGCACATGAAGCACGTATTCCAGTGATTCAACGAGCACAAATGTTAGCTGAGATTATGCGTTTTCGTCATGGAATAGCGGTAGCTGGGACACATGGCAAAACAACAACAACAGCAATGATTGCGATGATTTATGCGCAAGCAAAATTAGATCCAACCTTTGTGAATGGTGGGTTGGTGAAATCGGCTGGTACGAATGCACATCTTGGCTTAAGTCGTTATTTAATTGCAGAAGCAGATGAAAGTGATGCATCATTCTTACATCTCCAACCAATGGTATCTGTGGTAACAAATATTGAACCAGATCATATGGATACTTATCATGGCGATTTTGAGGAAATGAAGCAAACTTATATTAATTTCTTACATAATTTGCCATTTTATGGATTAGCGGTGTTATGTGCAGATGATCCTGTGTTGCAAACACTTCTCTCTAAAGTTGGGCGACAAGTGATTACTTATGGTTTTAGTGAACATGCTGATTATCGCATTGAAAATTACAGTCAGACAGGTTTTCAAGGGCACTATACTGTAATTTGTCCAAATGGAGAAAGGATCGAAGTGTTGCTAAATGTGCCTGGACGACATAATGCATTAAATGCTACGGCAGCATTGGTGGTGGCTAAAGAAGAAGGAATTGATAATGAGGCGATTTTAGCTGCGTTAGCTGATTTCCAAGGGGCGGGCAGACGTTTTGATCAATTAGGTTCGTTTATTCGTCCAAATGGTAAAGTGATGTTAATTGATGATTATGGCCATCATCCAACAGAAGTGAATGTAACCATTCAAGCCGCTCGACAAGGTTGGGAAAATAAACGAATTGTAATGATTTTCCAGCCACATCGTTATAGTCGTACCCGTGATTTATTTGATGATTTTGTGCAAGTATTATCACAAGTTGATGTATTAATTATGTTAGATGTTTATCCAGCAGGTGAAGCACCAATTACTGGTGCTGATAGTCGCTCTTTATGCCGTTCAATTCGTAATTTAGGTAAAATTGACCCAATTTTCCTTGCTGATCCAGCCCAATTACCAGAAATTATGGATCAAGTATTACAAGATGGTGATCTTATCTTGGCACAGGGTGCAGGTAGTGTAAGTAAACTTTCTCGTCAGCTCGTAGAATTATGGAGTAAATAATGGATATTCAACAATTAAAACAAGAAAAAATTGCCGTATTATTGGGCGGAAATTCTGCGGAAAGAGAAGTGTCATTAGTATCTGGTGCAGCCGTATTAGAAGCATTACGTTCAGAAGGATTTGATGCTCATCCTGTTGATCCTAAAACCTTTCCAGTAGAAGAGTTAAAAAAACAAGGATTCCAACGTGTGTTTAATATTTTGCATGGACGTGGCGGAGAAGATGGTTCGTTACAAGGATTGTTGGAACAATTAGGGATTCCTTATACAGGTTGTGGTGTGATGGCATCGGCATTAACGATGGATAAAATGCGTACTAAATTACTCTGGAAAGCAGTGGGGTTACCTACTGCAGAAATGGAAGTGATCACTAAACAAACTCGTACAGAATTAAACCCAGAAGCTATTGTTGCTAAATTAGGGCTACCATTAATGGTAAAACCATCATTAGAGGGATCAAGTGTTGGTTTAACAAAAGTGAAAAAAACTGAAGAACTCGCTGCAGCGGTCGATTTAGCGTTAACACATGATGATACGGTATTGATTGAAGAGTGGTTAGCGGGACAAGAATTTTCTATTCCTGTATTAGATGGTGAAGTATTACCTTCAATCTTAATTAAACCAGCAGGTGAGTTTTATGATTATGAAGCGAAATATATTTCTGATAAAACGCAGTATTTCTGTCCATCTGGTTTGAGTGAGGAACGAGAAACAGAACTTCGTCAATTAGTCAAACGTGCTTATGATATTGTTGGTTGTCGTGGGTGGAGTCGCATTGATGTGATGACTAATGCAAATGGAGAATTTAGATTAGTTGAAGTCAATACTAACCCAGGAATGACCAGTCATAGTTTATTCCCTATGGCGGCAAAAGTTGTTGGTTATAGTTTTTCTCAATTAGTGGTTAAAATTTTGGAGTTAAGTGCTGAATGAGAAAACGTTCGAAATATACTTCTCATGCTAGCCGTAAACCTGCATCTGTTATTTACCATAATTATAGCAGGCAAGAAAAAAGCGAGCCTTTGATTAGTATAAAAGGTTGGATTAAGTTAATTGTAGCATTAGTTGTGGTTGGAATAGCGTATTATGGTTATTCTCATCGTCTTGATCTATTTGAAAAACTTGATCCATCGCCAATTCGTTCATTTAATTTGATGGGTAAACCATTATTTACTACAAATGACGATGTGCGAGAGATGTTGAAAAAGTATGCTGATAGTCATCAAGGATTAAGAGGATATTTCGGACAAGATGTTGAGTCGATTGAGAAAATGTTTGAATCCTTATCTTGGATTAAGTCAATTTCAATTCGTAAAATTTGGCCAGCACAGTTAAATATTAGTGTGACAGAGTATATTCCAGCTGCAAAATGGAATGATGTAAATTATTTAACCTCTGATGGGACAATTTTTAGTTTACCAAAAGGTAAAATTAATGATGATAATTTGCCACATCTCTCTGGACCTGATTTTCAGGGCGTAACGGTTTTAAAAACTTGGTATGATTTAAGTAAAATTCTACAAGCAAAAAATATCAATTTAAAATTTGTGACGATTGATGATAGGGGCTCGTGGAACGTAACGTTATCTAATGATATTATATTGAAGCTTGGGCGAGGCGAATGGAAAGATAAGATTGACCGTTTTTTGACTATTTATCCACAAATTGAAATTCCAGAAAATAAGAAAATCGCTTATATTGATTTGAGATATAATACTGGTGCAGCAGTGAGCTTTACTGATGCACCACAAAATACAGAAAAAACAGAAGATAAAATAAGTGAATAATAATTATGGCTAAAATTGATGAACCACAAATCATTGTCGGATTGGAAATCGGCACATCGAAAGTCATTGCAGTTGTTGGCGAATTATTGCCTGATGGTGTAGTGAATGTTATTGGTGTAGGAAGTTGTCCTTCAAAAGGAATTGATAAGGGAAGTATTACTGATTTAGAAGCTGTGGTGAATTCTATTCGACGAGCGATTGAAGCAGCAGAATCTGTTGCTGATTTAAAATTAATTGCACGTGTCACTTTAGCAATTACTGGTGAACATATCCAAAGTTTAAATGAGAGTGGTTTTGTTGCTTTATCTGGTGAAGTTACACCAGCAGATATTGATGAAGCAATGCATATTGCTAGCTCAGTTAAGGTGGGAGATGGTTTAACGGTATTGCATGTTATTCCACAAGAGTATTCTGTTGATCAGCAAATGAATATTAAAAACCCACTTGGTTTACAGGGGGTTCGTTTAACGGCTCAAGCACATTTAATTGCTTGCCATCAAGACTGGTTAGTGAATTTGCGTAAAGCTGTGGAACGCAGTGGTTTAAAAGTTGATGATATTGTGTTCTCAGGATTAGCATCTAGTTATTCTGTATTAAGTGAAGAAGAAAAAGAACTTGGTGTTTGCCTAATTGATATTGGTGCAGGCACAATGGATATTTTAGTCTTCACAGATGGTGCATTACGTTATAGCAAAGTGATTCCTTATGCTGGAAATCGTGTAACAGATGATGTAGCTCAGGGTATTTTTACTTCTCGAACTAACGCAGAAAATATTAAAGTAAATTATGGTAGTGCTGTATTGCTTTCAAACCCTGAAAAACGTAATGCTTCTTCTGAAAAAATTATTGAAGTACCTGGAATCGGTGGACGTCCATCTAGAGTGTTAACTAAAGAATCATTATCTATTATTACTTCGGCTCGTTATAAAGAGCTATTAACTTTAGTAGATAAAGAGTTATATCAATTAAAACGTCATTTAAAAGAGAATAATGTTTCTTCTGAATTAATCGCTGGTATTGTATTAACAGGCGGTGGTGCATTAATTGATGGGATGTTGGAGTGTGCAACGGAAGTATTTGGGCAACAGGTTCAAGTCAAGATTGGTACTCCATTAAATATTACTGGATTGACGGATTATGTGGATAAACCACAATATGCGACAGTGCTAGGTTTATTACAATATACCTATCATCAGTCATCAGGAGTACAGCCACAAATTAAAGGTATGAGTGGAGAATCATTAAAAACGAATAAACTAGGCAATTTATTTAAAAAATTTATTGATAAAGTGAAGTCTGAATTTTGATATTCTCAGTTTTTGGCATACAATAGACGGAATATCATAATATTTTTAAATGGTTATATAAGAGAGAGCAATTATGTTATTTGAACCTATTGACGAGATAGTTCAAGATGCAGTTATTAAAGTCATCGGCGTAGGTGGTGGCGGTGGTAATGCATTAAACCACATGGTACAAGATGAATTCAAAGGTGTTGAATTCTTTTCAGTAAATACTGATGCACAAGCACTTCGTAAAAGTTTAGCTCAACAAACCATCCAAATTGGTGCTGAAATTACCAAGGGACTTGGAGCTGGTGCAAAACCAGATGTTGGTCGCCAAGCAGCAGAAGAAGATCGTGAAGCCCTCCGTAATATGTTAGAAGGGGCCGATATGGTATTTATTGCTGCTGGTATGGGAGGTGGCACAGGAACAGGTGCAGCGCCGATTATTGCTGAAATTGCAAAAGAATTAGGTATTTTGACTGTTGCAGTTGTGACGAAGCCTTTCCAATTTGAAGGTAAAAAACGGATGCAATTTGCTGAAGCGGGTATCCAAGAATTGTCGAAATATGTTGACTCTCTAATTACTATTCCCAATGATAAATTATTAAAAGTATTAGGTAAAAATATATCATTCCTTGAGGCATTAGGCGCAGCAAATAATGTTTTACGGAATGCAGTACGCGGTATTTCAGATATCATCACTTCTCCAGGTTTAATTAACGTTGACTTTGCTGATGTTAAAACTGTAATGTCAGAAATGGGATATGCGATGATGGGAACCGGAATTGCTTCTGGTGAAGTAGGTGAGGGGCGTGCTGAAAAAGCAGCACAAGAAGCTATTGCAAGTCCATTATTAGAAGACATTGATATTTCTGGTGCGAAAGGGGTATTAGTAAATATCACAACTAATGGATTTAATTTTACTATGGGTGAGTTTCAAGCCGTTGGTGACACTGTATACGCTTTTGCAGCAGAAGATGCTAACGTGGTAATTGGTACCAGTGTGAATCCAGACTTACCAGAAGATGAGTTACGTGTAACGATTGTAGCAACAGGGATTGGTGGACGCAATGTAAGTGGTGAACCACGCATTGAAATTGTGGCTAACAATACCCAAACTCAGGATGCCAAATCAAATTCATTTGGTTATAAATTACCACCATTAGGTGAAACTACGCGAGTCGATCAATTTAATCGAGTAACTGAAGGATCAGTAGGTACTTCAAATAATGGTAATGCAGTGAAGAAAACTGCATTGGATGAGTCAAAATTATTTGACTTACCAACATTCTTGCGTGAAAACGCAAATTAACTTAACAATGAAAAGTTTCAATGAGCGTTAATCATTGATAACTGGAGTAATTATGATTAAACAAAGAACGTTAAAACAAAGTGTGAAAGTAACAGGAATTGGGCTTCACAGTGGTAAGAAAGTAACGCTTACCTTACGTCCTGCTCCTGTAAATACAGGTGTCATTTATTGCCGTACTGATTTACCGGAAGTAGTTTCTTTTGCAGCAGATCCACATTTGATCCGTGATACCACACTTTGTACTTGTATGATCAATGATGATGGTGTGAGAATTTCCACAGTTGAACACCTTAATTCAGCGTTGGCTGGATTAGGTATTGATAACATCATTATCGAAGTTGATGCACCAGAAATTCCAATTATGGATGGTAGTGCAAGTCCCTTCGTTTATTTATTGTTAGATGCTGGTATTGAAGAACAGGAAGCAGCAAAGAAATTTATTCGTATTAAGAAGAATATTCGTGTTGAAGATGGCGATAAATGGGCGGAATTTAAACCATATAATGGTTTTAAACTGGATTTTACAATCAATTTCAAACATCCAGCAATTAGCAATGATGTAGCCCATTATCAATTAGATTTTTCAACCAAAGCCTTTATTCAACAAATTAGTCGTGCAAGAACTTTCGGTTTTATGCGTGATATTGAATATTTACAATCTCACGGTCTTGCATTAGGCGGTAGTTTAGATAATGCAATTGTATTAGATGATTATCGTATTTTGAATGAAGAAGGTTTACGTTTTAAAGACGAACTGGTACGTCATAAATTGCTTGATGCGATTGGTGATCTTTATATGGCAGGACACAATATTATTGGTGAGTTTACCGCATATAAATCAGGTCATGATCTTAACAATAAATTAATTCGTGCAGTATTGGCTGATCAAGAGGCTTGGGAACTTGTGTCATTTGATGAAAAAGAACAAGCAACACAAGGTTACTTAGCAACCAATCAAGTATTGATTTAATGGCATAGTAGACAAAATTGTTGCTAATCTGTCAAAAACTATGCCAAGTGGACAAAATTGTGGCTAATATTT
>NZ_JBHLWA010000038.1:0-36490 GCF_042433085.1 Gallibacterium melopsittaci | reverse complement strand
ATGGACTGAGTCCTGTTCAATACAGAATTCAGTCCTTAAAATAATCGTCCAACTTTTCGGGGTCAGATCAAAGATCTTACCTTTATTATTTCTATTCCGTTCAATTTATGCTTAAATGCGGATTGTAACAAACTTTTTCAGTTAACCCTAAAAATTAACAACAAGGCTTTTTTATGCAAACGCTATTTCCTGTTTTATCAAAACCAACGCAATATCAACCTGATTTACCCCGCTTTCTTCTCTATACTAAAAATTTCACAACACAAAAGTTAATGCAATTCTGTCAACAAGCAGAACAAGTTATATTACTAACAGAATGGGATATTTTTGAATATCACTGCATTTTATTGCAACACCCAACACCGCAACAATATCTTTCTCTTGCGCATCAATGTGAGTTTGATTTTTTCCAACTCACTACAACGCCATTATTAGATCAAGCTGGACTATTAGTAATGGATATGGACTCAACGGCGATTGAAATTGAATGTATTGATGAAGTAGCAAAACTTGCTGGGACAGGAGAAATGGTCGCTGCCATTACAGAAAGTGCAATGCGTGGTGAATTAGATTTTAAACAAAGTTTAAGACGTCGAGTAGCAACCTTAAAAGGTGCGCCTGCGACAATTTTAGATCAAGTTCGTAATCATCTGCCGATTATGTCAGGTTTAGAAAGAACACTAACTGAGTTACAAAAATTAGGTTGGAAAGTGGCGATTGCCTCAGGAGGATTTACTTATTTTGCCGAAGTATTACAGCAAAAATTTGGTTTGATTGCTGTTTATGCGAATCGCTTTCAAATTGAAGATGGCTTCTTAACGGGGGAAGTTGAGGGAGAAATTGTTGATGCACAATATAAAGCTAATGTATTACAACAATTAGCACAGCAACATCACATTGCAATTTCACAATGTATTGCCATTGGCGATGGTGCGAATGATTTATTAATGATGCAAGCAGCTGGATTAGGTGTGGCATATCACGCTAAACCAAAAGTGCAACAACAAGCACAAACTATGGTAAACTTTGCAGACTTAACCGCACTATTATGTATCCTCAGTGCTAATCAACAAGATTTCTACTTTCAACAACAAAAATAACGAGGAAAATTATGCCTTCATTTGATATTGTTTCTGAAATTACGATGCACGAAATTAAAAATGCAGTTGACAATGCTAATCGTGATTTAAGTAACCGTTGGGATTTCCGTAATGTTACTGCTACCATTGAATTAAATGAAAAAAATGAAACGATCAAAGTCGCTACTGAATCTGATTTCCAACTTGAACAATTAATTGATATTTTGCGCAATGCCATGCAAAAACGGAATATTGAACCAACTTCACTTGATATTCCTGCAAACTATGAACATAGTGGAAAAACTTATGCAAAAGAGATCAAAATTAAACAAGGAATCGAAACAGAACTCGCTAAAAAAATCACGAAATTAATTAAGGACTCTAAATTAAAAGTTCAAACACAAATTCAAGGTGATAAAGTTCGTGTAACAGGTAAATCAAGAGATGACTTACAAAGTGTTATTCAATTAGTAAAAACGGCTGAATTGGGACAACCTTTCCAATTTAACAATTTCCGTGACTAAAATAAGGAGCATACAATGACACAAGAGAAACAAAACCAACCTGGTTTATTTAAAAAATTACTCAAAAAATACGATGATTTTTGTAAAGAATTAGGTGTTGACCAAGGTGCTTGTCGTAATTGTGTGCCAATTTATAAACAAGATCCTGATCCTGTTAAAAAGAACAATACCAAAGATCAAAACGTATAAAATAATGACTAGGACTAAAATTCAGTTAATCGGTTAATTTCCGATTAACTGTTTTCTTTTTTTGATACCAATTTTATCTCATCAATTATGAATGATTTACAACAACAACTTGAAGATTTGCGTAATCAATTACGTTACCACGAATATCAATACCACGTTCTAGATAATCCAGTTATTCCTGATGCAGAATATGACCGAATGATGAATCAATTAAAGCATCTCGAGGCACAACATCCAGAACTCATTACTGCAGACTCACCAACACAACGTGTAGGTGCTAAACCAGATAATGGTTTTCAGCAAATCAAACATGAAATTCCAATGCTCTCGTTAGATAATGCCTTTTCTGATGAAGAGTTTTTTGCTTTTATTCGTCGTATTGAAGATCGTTTAACTGTATTGCCTTCCCCATTTACTTTCTGTTGTGAGCCTAAACTCGATGGTTTAGCTGTCAGTATTCTTTATGTTAATGGAAAACTTACGCAAGCAGCTACGCGAGGTGATGGCATTACAGGTGAAGATATTACTGCCAATATTCGTACGATTCGTAACATTCCATTACAACTCCGCACAGATAATCCACCTGCTCGTTTAGAAGTACGAGGGGAAGTTTTTATGCCACATGATGGCTTTGAAAAATTAAACCATCATGCATTAGAACATGGTGAAAAGACGTTTGCGAATCCGCGTAATGCTGCCGCAGGTTCACTCCGTCAACTCGATCCTCAAGTGACTTATCATCGTCCATTAATGTTAAATGCTTATGGAATTGGGATTGCCGAAGGTGTTGAATTACCCACCACCCACTATGATCGTTTGCAATGGTTAAAAAGTATCGGCATTCCAGTCAATAAAGAAATTCGCTTATGTAATGGTACAGAAGAAGTGCTAAATTTTTATCGTTCAATTGCCGAAAAACGCAGCAAGCTCGGCTATGATATTGATGGTACTGTGCTAAAAGTGAACGATATTGCTTTACAGGAAGAGTTAGGTTTTATTTCAAAAGCCCCTCGTTGGGCGATTGCCTATAAATTTCCAGCTCAGGAAGAACTAACCATTTTAAATGATGTAGAGTTCCAAGTAGGACGAACTGGTGCAATTACGCCAGTTGCTAAATTAGAACCTGTTTATGTTGCTGGCGTAACGGTGAGTAATGCCACATTACATAATGGTGATGAGATTGCTCGCCTAGATATTGCAATTGGTGATACTGTGATTATTCGCCGTGCAGGTGACGTGATTCCACAAATTATTGGTGTTATCCATGAACGTCGTCCCGCGAATGCCAAACCAATTATTTTTCCAACTCGTTGCCCTGTCTGTGATTCGGCGATTGTCAGAATTGATGGCGAAGCCGTGGCACGTTGTACAGGTGGTTTAGTCTGTGAGGCACAACGTAAAGAAGGGCTAAAGCATTTTGTTTCACGAAAAGCGATGGACATTGACGGTGTTGGCGACAAATTGATTGAACAATTAGTCGATAGAGAATATTTGCATACTCCTGCGGATATTTTTCGTTTAAGCAAAGAAACCTTAATGGGGCTGGAACGAATGGGAGAAAAATCTGCAGAAAATGCGTTGGCAAGTATTGAAAAAGCTAAACAAACGACATTGGCTCGTTTCCTTTTTGCTCTAGGTATTCGTGAAGTCGGCGAAGCGACTGCTCGTAACCTAGCAAATCATTTTCATACACTAGAAAATATTCGACAAGCCACGTTGGAACAGCTCCTTGAAGTACAAGATATAGGTGAAGTAGTTGCCAATCGAATTCTACTTTTTTGGCAGGAAGAACATAACCGCAATGTTGTTGAGCAGCTTATACAACAAGGTGTTGTTTGGGAGGATGTCGTCCCTGCGGAAGAGGTTCAGGATAATCCATTAAAAGATAAAACGGTTGTATTAACTGGTACCCTAACTCAAATGACGCGTGATGAAGCGAAAACAATCTTGTTACAGCTCGGCTGTAAAGTGACAGGAAGTGTTTCTAGTAAAACTGACTTCGTTATTGCTGGTGATAATGCTGGTTCTAAACTACAAAAAGCAGAAAGTTTGGGCATTAATATCCTTTCAGAACAACAATTCTTAGATATTATTCATCAATAATTGAAAAAAAGGTCAACACCTAAATTCTCCATTTAAACGTTGGCCTTTTCAATTTAATGTCCGAATTTTACGCAAATAACATCTTGAACCATCAGGAAACTAGACTTCCCTACTATCTTTGTCTATAATCGTCCCGTCTTTTTCCGCTGCCCCCATAGCTCAGTCGGTCAGAGCAGTCGACTCATAATCGATTGGTCACAGGTTCAAGTCCTGTTGGGGGCACCATTTATAAAATCCCAAATCCTACATTTTTCATATACCAATATTTTTCGTTATTCTTAGTTAAATCAATAAGATATATTCAATATTAATTTGTCTTTTGATTATTTTTATAGTTAAACATGTACTATGAATTACGCCAATATTTAAACATCAATCATTCTATTCAAATATCAATTCCTAACTAAATTTGACCTTTTCCCTCACATTATTATAATCATTCACTTTCATTTTATTTTCGGAGGAGATTATGGCAGAAACAACAAAAGCAGCTGAAAATACAGTAACCAATTCTCTTGATTTACAAAATGTAGATTGGCACTCTTTATTTAGCCAACAACAATTACTCAATTTTTTTAATGATTGGATTGTACCTTATTCATTAAAACTCATCTTAGCGATCTTAATTTTCTTAATCGGGAAACGTCTTGCCCGCTTTATTAGTAAATTACTAGCCGCAATGATTAATCGTACTGTAAAAGATGAAATGCTGAGTGAATTTATTCGTTCAATTTCTTATTTTGCATTATTACTCATTGTTGTGATCGCAGCTCTTTCTCAACTTGGTATTAATACAACTTCACTTGTGGCATTAATTGGTGCGGCTGGTTTAGCGATTGGTTTATCATTACAAAATTCATTGCAAAACTTTGCGGCTGGTGTGATGATTTTAATCTTCAAACCTTTCCGTAAAGGAGATTTTATTGAGGTAGCAAGTGGTTCAGGTACAGTAACGCAAATTGGTTTATTAATGTTGGAGTTACGTACTGGTGATAATAAAACTGTATTAGTTCCGAATAATCAGATCTTTACGCAAAAAATCACTAACTATTCAATTAATCAAACACGTCGTATTGATTTTATCTTTGATATTTCTTATGAAGCAGATATTGCTAAAGCTAAAGACATTATTACTCGTTGTTTAAACGAAGAATCTCGTATTTTAAAACATCCTGAACCATTAATTGCCGTAGGTGCATTAGCAGCAAGTAGCGTACAACTATTTGTTCGTCCTTGGGTAAATACGTCAGATTATTGGAGTGTCCATTTTGCTATTATGGAAAAAGTAAAAATCGAGTTTGACAAAGCAGGTATTGATATTCCATTTAATCAATTAGATATTAATTTAACGCAAACTCCTGCAGCGTTAGTAGAAACAACGACTGAACAAAAAGCATAATTCATTCAATCTATTGGATCGGATAGCTATCCGATCCTAGGAGTCTTTTATGACCATCACTATATCCACTATGCAAATTGGTGATTACGATGCGGTTTATCAATTATGGCTATCTTGTAAAGGAATGGGGCTAAATGATTTAGATGATTCTAAACAAGGAATCGCTCGCTTCTTACAACGTAATCCAGAGACTTGTTTTGTAGCAAAACAACATAACAAAATTGTTGGTGTTATCATTGCTGGTCATGATGGTCGTAGAGGCTATATTTACCATACTGCTGTTCATCCAGAATATCGTCAACAAGGTATTGCTACTACTCTAACCAATTCAGTATTGGAGGCATTTCATCGACTGGATATTCATAAAATTGCCCTTCTCGTATTTCATGATAACCAAGTGGGTAATCAATTTTGGGAAAAGATGGGATTTACTGCCCGACATGATGTGGTCTATCGAAACCAAGCAATTCATAAATTAGTGAGAATTGATACTTAATGTTAAAAATCAATATTAGACTTTCCTTTAATAGAAAATACTAAAACTAAGATTTATTGATCTATACCTTAAAATCAATTCTCTACATATATTAGAGTCTATTTAACTTACTCTAAACCCAATCTCTTTTTGATAATCCATAAACAATGTTGGTAAGATTTTAGCAATAGCTTCCAACTGTTTAATTAATGGTAAAAAAGCAACGGTGGTTGGCAATAACGAGCTATGTTGTAATTGTTGCAATAATTCCGTTACTTCTTGCATGGATTGCTCAAACTCATCTACTGTTAATTGATCAAAATTATCTAAAATCGCAATGATCCGTCGTGAGATTGGATAAAGATGGATCAACATTTGAGTGCTCAATTTTGCAGTATCCATCTGAGAACGGAATGTTGCTAATGCAGCAATATAACTCAACAAAGAATAATTTAGCTTTAACAACTCAAACGCATTATTTAACCGAGTTTTATCCTTATAACCTTGATAATTTAGATTAGATACTGCGGTATTTAATGCTGTTGCTGTATCATGTGCTTGACGGCGAATAATGCGATATTTCAGATCATTATGATTACCAAATTGTAGTTGTACCATAATCGTTAATAGATACCGTGCATTACTCTTTAATGCATTAATCAATGTATATTTTAAGCGTAAATATTTCCAATCTGGCCATAAATAAGCAACTGCTAATCCTGCAATAAAACAACCAATTATCGTATCCACAGCTCTAGGTAAAGTTGCTGAAGCAATATCTACCCCAATAATATTGAAGCTCATTAATACCTGAATCGTAATGAAAAAGGTTGAGAAACTATAATTATTAGTACGGAAAAAGAAAAATAACGTACTCGCAATAACCACAATTCCTAATTTACTTTCCAAACTAGTGGTAAAATACGGCATCAATGATCCAACTAACACGCCAAGAATTGTACCAATAATCCGTTGTTTTAGTCTTGCTTGGGTTGTGGTGTAATTTGGTTGGCAAACAAAAACGGCAGTTAATAAAATCCAATATCCACGTTCAATTGGAACATTATTGGCAATCAAACAACATACTGTTACCACAATTGTTAAACGTACTGCATGACGAAAGAGTTGTGATTCAAAAGTACACTGATTTTTAATTACCTTAAAAATATTAGCTAACCCAGTAATTCGATCTTGATGAATTCGCCAATTAACAACACTATGATCAGATTCTTTAACATTTGCATCCAAATGGGAAATTTGTTGTTCAATTTTCTGCAAACTTTCTAATAGCACCGATAAATTACTAATATGCTCACTGTCTGGTTCTATTGCTTTAAAATAATCAAAAGAATGTGCAAGCTCTACTGTTGCATGTTTAACCTTGCCATAATAAAGAAATGCTTGATTACGTTGCAAAGTTTTTGCAAAAGCCCGACAAGTTTTTGCTTGTAATTCAAGTAAATAACGAATTCTGAAAATTAAATCGCTATATTTCAAATCAGATAACAATTCAGCATAATTAAAATAATTAGAATTAATCCGTTCGTGAATATCCTGTGCAATAAAATAGCTGTTAATCATTCTTAACGTTGTATTTTGCACATAATTCCCTGTCGAACGATAAAACAATGCACTTCGACATAAGTTAAAGGCTTGAATAACACGGCTATTTGCCATCACTAACGCAGTTTGTTGCTGATCTAAATCTGCTTCACGATTATCTGGATTAAAAAACTCTGCTTTAGTTTGCAGATAATCTGCTAATGCCAAATAGGCATTGGCGAGATTTTCTTGTGCTGGTTTTAATGGGAAAAGTAGATACACCAGCAGGGTCAATAAACTATATAATGATGTCCCCACCAAGATCAAAATTGGATTTAAGAACCACACATGCTCAGGGTTATAGGCAAGAATAGTGTAGAGTGCAACAACCAAGCTACCAAATGCTATTGTGCTATAACGCTGCCCAATTGCTCCTAACATCGTGAACAAAAAGGTTAATATGGCCATTACTAAAATAAACAAATAATGGTCAACAAACGTAATTTGAATTACTAATGAGGAAATAGAAAAAGCAATTAAGGTATAAAATAAATTCTTTAATCGTCCGCTTAAACGATTATCTAAGTCCACTAACCCGCCAGCAATTGTCCCTAAAATCAATGGCATACTGACAGAAGAAATATCGAAATACCACACAATAATCGAAACAATATTGACGGATAAAAAAATAGGAATAACCGCTAAAATTTTACTATTTAACCATGTGGTATTTATCCGTTCTAAAAACTGCTTGAACATCATTTTTATTTAAACAACTTCCTCTGATTTAGATAATTTGCATAATCTTTTTCTACTACTCTTTGCCCTACTGGGAAGAGTGAAATCCGCACTAACTTAAAGTGCATAATACCTGTTGGAATACCGATAATTGTTAAACATTGCATCACACCGACAATAATATGTGCAATCGCCAACCACCAGCCAAAAAGAATAAACCAAACAATATTTAACACGGTTCCCAGTCCATTCATTACTGAATGCTGCGGTTCAAGCTGACTAACATGCACAATATCATGTCCAAATGGTACTAAAGAGAGTTTAAATATTTCCCAACAACTACGAGTGTACGGTAAAGTCACAATCAAAATTGCACTAAAAAAGGTGGTAATTAACCATCCTAAAGAGATCGCAAAACCACCAAAAAAGAAATTCCATAAATTTAAGATAAAGTTCAACATTTTATTGCAAACGCTCCTTTAAATAGCCTTGATAATCTGGAATCTGAATTTCTGTGGTTTGGGTAAATAATGGTGAAGAAATTAAGAAGTTAGCTGAAGAACGTGTGATTGCGGTTGGAATATTCCAAACAGTCGCAATTCGCATTAAAGCCTTAACATCTGGATCATGTGGTGCAGCATTCATTGGATCCCAAAAGAAAATTAAAATATCAATTTTACCTTCGGCAATTAATGCACCAATCTGCTGATCTCCACCCATTGGACCACTCAATAAACTGTTAATTTTTAATCCTGTTTCTTTAGCAATTAAATGCCCTGTTGTACCAGTGGCCACAAGATGATGTTCTGATAATTGTTGTTGATGGGTTTTACACCATAAAATAAGATCTTCTTTACAGTGATCATGTGCGACTAAAGCAATTGTTTTTTTTGTTTGTAATGGACGAGTTGTTTGTTTCATTGCGGTCTCCTTTTGCAATATATAAAAAAGAAAAGCGGACAAATTTGCCCGCTTATTGTACCTCAAATTATAACCTTAAAGGATTATTTTATTTGCTACCTTGTGCCCATTTTAAGAAACGAGCTTGAGTTTCTTTATCTGCTTGTTGATACCAATATTGCAACATTTGCTCTGCTACATTCTCACCTTGTACTGTAATTTTCGCTTTGCTTGCTTTTGTACCTGCTGCAGTAGGAATAGCAGCTGGCATACTTACAGAAACAAGATTTGGTACTGCTGCAACACCTTGTGAAGCATTATATTCTGCTAAATCTTCTGCTACACGAGTATCTGGGAAAATACCACTTTGCTGTAAAATATCTTGTTTAGTACTAACTTCTTGATCAGCAGTAGTTTTCACGGTAATTTTTGGATTTTTAGCAAATAAATTCGCATTACGCATATTATCTAAGCGTGGTGCAGTAATAACTAAATCTTGGCTACTACCTTGGAAAGTTACAATGATTGGATTTGATTCAAATAACGTTTTGTCTGAACCATTGTTAACAACTTCTGATACACGCACAACAACTTGGTGTGTACCATTATCGCTAATATTGAAGCTGTTTTGTGATTTAGTTAAAGAAGATTTTGCTTTTTCACCATCAATGGCAAGAAGAGAAATATTTGGGGTTACTTTTACCGTTGCTGCTAGGCTACTTACAGAAAGTGTTGCTGCCAAACATGCCAATGCAAAACGAGATAATTTCATGTACACTCCTAAAAGGTTTATCTGATTTAAAACGCCATTATCCTATGCTATTTTCTGCAAGATTTAAATAAAAATTTAGGAAATATTATGCAAACACAACAATTTATTATTTATGGACTCGTTCAAGGTGTTGGTTTTCGTTATTTTACTTGGCGAGAAGCTCTTCGATTAGGTATTTGTGGTTGGGTAAAAAATCAAACTGATGGCTCGGTATTAGTTGTTGCTCAGGGTTCCGAACAACAATTAATGCAATTTAAGCAATGGTTACAACAGGGCCCCAAAACAGCGACAGTACAATATGTAGAAACGATTACTGTTGATAGCGATAAACAATATGATAGTTTCAGTATTGCTCACTAATTTCCGCTAATGTTGTAATTTATGAGATCTGAATTTACTAATAACTACAGATAAAATAAAAAGCGAGGCTTGTGTTAATACGATTGTCGCACCCGTTGCACTATCAAGATGATAACTTAATACGATCCCGCCGATAGTTGCTAATAATGCACTGCCAATCGCAATCCATAACATTGCAGCAAAGCGTTTAGTCAGTAAATAAGCGGTAATTCCGGGAGAAATTAGCATTGCAACCACCAAAATTACGCCAACAATTTGCATTGCTAATACGATAGCTAAAGAAAGTAACGCTAACAAACCATAGTGTAATAATGTTGTATTCAAACCAACTACTTTTGCCTGAATCGGATCAAAACAATAAAGTAAAAGATCTCGCCATTTACTATAAATTATCACCAACATTCCGCCACCAAAAGCAAACATTTGCCACATTTGCGTTTTATCAATACCTAAAATATCGCCAAACAAAATATGCGTTAAATGCTGTGAAGTTTCTACTTGGCTAAATAATACTAATCCAAACGCAAACATACCTGAAAATACAATTCCCATAATTGTATCTTCTTTTAATCGTGCATGATTTTTAAGAAAACCAACACTACTTGCACAACATAAACCAGCAATAAATGCCCCAACAACTAATGGCAAATTAAAAATAAAAGCTAATACAATTCCTGGCAATACAGCATGTGAGATCGCATCCCCCATTAATGCCCAACCTTTCAATACTAAATAGCAAGATAATACAGCACAAATAGTTGCGATCATTAATGCAGTAAATAATGAAATTTGCATAAACGAATAAGAAAGTGGTTCAATGAACCAATTAAACAAGGTTTCCATCAGCTTACTCACTTCTTCTTAACTGCATAATAACGTTGGGTAAAAAAGCCATATTTTGGCGAAAATGCAAATACCAATAAGAATAGACAAGTTTGCAAGCTAACAATAATGCCACCTGTCGCTCCATTTAAATAGAAACTGATATAAGCACCAACACCACTTGTTATCACGCCAAATGCAATCGCAATTTTTAACAATTTAGCAAAACGATCTGTTAATAAATACGCTGTTGCACCAGGTGTAACAACCATTGCAATAACTAAAATGGCCCCCACTGTCTGTAAAGCTGCCACAATACAAGCGCTCAGTAATGTGAAAAATAAAACTTTTAAAACCGTCGGATTTAAACCACTAGCCTTAGCCTGAATTTCATCAAAAAAGACTAATAATAGATCTTTCCAAAACAATAACAAAAGAATAAAACTGATACTTAAAATAATAATGACTTGCCAAATATCGCTATCGGCGATGCCTAAAATATTTCCTAAAATGATACTTTCGACATTAATTGCTGTTGGATTTAATGAAATGATAAATAAACCTAAGGCTAAAAAAGTGGTGAAAATAAAGCCAATAATGGCATCTTCTTTAAGTGGAGTGATCGTTTTAATCCACAAAATCGCAACTGCGGCTAATAATCCTGAAAAAAATGCACCCACAGCATAAGGTAATGCTAAAGCATAGGCAATCGCAACACCTGGTACAACAGAATGCGAAAGTGCATCACCAATTAAAGACCAACCTTTTAGCATTAAATAGGCAGACAAAAATGCACAAACTCCACCTATTGCAGCACTTACCCAAATCGCTTTGCACATATATTCATATTGGAATGGTGCTATCAGTAACTCCCACATTTTAATGATCCTTATGATGTTCAACTAAAGTTGCAGGCGGTTCATTTTTTGTTTTACCGTAAAATACGGCCGCTTTTTCATCATCAGTTAAAACGGTTACTGCTCGCTCATCACCATCTTCATGCAATGTTTCACTATGTAATTTGATATGACGCAACACCCCACTAAAGACTTTTTCCAAATTCTCTTGAGTAAAAGTAGAATGGGTTGAACCACTCGCAATCACAGTACGATTAATCATCACGACCTGATCACAAAAATCAGGCACACTTCCCAAATTATGAGTTGAAACTAAAATTAAACAGCTTTCTTCACGTAATTTCTGCAGTAACTCGATAATCGCAATTTCAGTTTGTACATCAACCCCCGTAAAAGGTTCATCCAGTAAGATAATTTTGCTTTGTTGTGCTAATGCTCGAGCTAAAAATACTCGTTTCTTTTGGCCACCAGATAATTCCCCTATTTGTCGATCTTGCAAATGTGAAATATCTACTCGTGCCATCGCTTGTGCAACTGCCTCTTTATCTGCTAATTTTGCCATCCGTAGAAAATTCATATGGGCATATCGTCCCTGCATCACAACGTCATAAACCGAAATCGGAAATTGCCAATCAACCTCTTCACTTTGCGGTACATAAGCGACTAAATGTTGTTTTAATGCCTGTTTCACAGAGATACCACAAAGTTTAATTTCTCCTTGCTGCGGGGTAATTAATCCCATAATACTTTTAAATAAAGTTGATTTACCACTACCATTAACGCCAATCAAACCACAGATTGTTCCACCTGACAGCTGAAATGACATATTATGAATTGCAGTATGCCCGTTGTTATAACGTACACTGATATCATCGACCAATAAAGAAGCTGTTCTATCCATTATTGTTCAAACCCTCTCGCAATGGTATCGACCGTTGTCGATAATAATGTTAAATAAGTTGGCACTGGTCCTGCTTGAGTCGATAAGGAATCAACATATAGTACTCCACCATATTTAGCACCCGTTTCTTTAGCCACTTGTTTCGCTGGTTTATCTGAAATCGTACTTTCGCTAAATATTACAGGAATCTGATGCTGCTTTACTTCTTCAATAACATATCGAATTTGTTGCGGTGTACCTTGCTGCTCTGCATTAATCGGCCAAAGATATAGTTCTTTGAATTGATACTCTTTTGCCAGATAACTAAATGCACCTTCACTACTGACTAACCAACGTTTAGCCACAAGAATCTTTGCAAATTGTGATCGAATCTGAGAATCCAATGCGACTAATTTAGCTTGATAACGTGCTGCGTTACGATTATAAGATTCCGCATTATTTGGATCATATTTCACTAATGCCTGACGAATATTTTCCACATAAATCATCACATTTTTTGGTGACATCCAAGCATGCGGATTTGGATTGCCTTTATAAGGTCCTTCATAAATAGAAATTGGCTCAATACCTTGACTCACGACAACATTCGGCACTGTTGCTGGTAATGTTTTAAAAAAACGTTCAAACCACTGTTCCAAATGTAAGCCATTCCACAAAATGAGATCGGCATCTTGTGCTTTAACAATATCTTTTGGTGTAGGTTGGTAATTATGAATTTCTGCACCAGGTTTTGTAATAGATTCAACAATCGCACTATCGCCTGCTACATTTTGTGCAATATCCTGAATAATTGTAAAAGTTGTGATGATTTTAAAAGGTTTGGCTAAACTTAATGTAGAAACACAGAATAGACACAGTATTATCAGATATTTTTTTAATAACATACTCTTTCTCAACAACTAAGCGAATTACCTAAAGTTTAGCCTAATTTTCCTCTTAAATAAATGAGAATAATTCTCAAATTAATCTTATAAACATTTTGCTGGTTTTGGCAATCCTGCCAATTTCGTTGCTTGTTTAGCAGGTCCATCTGGAAATAAGCGTTGCAAATAGCGGCTATTTCCTTTTTCTTCACCCAATTTTTGTGCCATTGCCTTAACTAACATTCTAATTGCTGGTGATGTTTTATATTCTTGATAAAAATCTCGCACAAAATAAATCACTTCCCAATGTGCATCCGTTAAAGTTAATTGTTCTTTTTCAGCAATCACTTTTGCTAATTCTGGAGTCCATTCTGCACTATTTAATAAATAACCTTGTGCATCTACTTCAATTTGTCTTCCATTAAATTCGATATACTGCATAAACACCTCAAATCTTGAATACAGATATTGTACAAAATTCTTTACCGTACAATGGATTTAAATTATCTATCGTTATAATTAATCGATAAAAAAACCGCACCATAATAGATGCGGTTTTTACATTATAAAAACATATTAATCACGACTTGCAGAAAGGATATTAAGCAAGCTGACAAAAATGTTATAAAGTGAAACATAAATGCTGACTGTCGCACGAATATAATTGGTTTCACCACCATGAATAATATTGCTTGTTTCTAATAAAATTGCACCACTTGAGAAGATAATAAATAACGCACTAAGTGCTAAATGTAATGCTGGAATATTTAAGAAGATACTTGCAATCATTCCAACCACTAACACAATAAATAAAGAAAACATCATACCAGAAATAAATGACATATCTTTTTTTGTGGTTAATACATAAGCAGAACAAGCAAAGAAAACTAGTGCTGTTCCTGCTAGTGCTGTTACAACTACATCTCCCAATCCTTGACTAACATATATATTTAAAATCGGTCCTAAGGTATAACCTAAAAAACCTGTAAAGGCGAATGTTGCCAGAATTCCTAATCCACTATTAGCCAATTTATAAGTTAAAAAGAGCAATCCATAAAAACCAACTAACATCACAATCAATCCTGGATAAGGAAGATTGAATGCCATTGATAGATAAGCAGTAAATGCAGAAAATGCGATTGTTAGAGCTAATAAGAAATAGGTGTTACGTAATACACGATTTGTACTCAGAATAGAAGTGGAACTTTCTCGCGTATCAATCACAATTTTTGGTTGCATATATTTAAGTCTCCTAATTAACAAAATAACTCAATAACGGTAATAATTTATCCTAGCGATGTCAACCTTAACACTATTAAAAACGCTAAAAAGTGTAAAAAAACAGCATAAGGTTTAAAAAGTAAGCTATTACTTCAAAATTTCAATTTTTCTATTTACTGAAGAATCAAACTATACTATATTTCTCACCGCTGAAAACAACCTGTTCTGCGGAGGAATGGTCGAGTGGTTGAAGGCACCGGTCTTGAAAACCGGCGAGGATTTACGTCCTCCAAGAGTTCGAATCTCTTTTCCTCCGCCATCTACTTTTATTTTTCTATTTCCTCTTCTAACTCATCTGCCATACCGGCTAATAAATCTCGACAAAGTTGTGCTACGCTACGATAAAATGCTGTCTTTGCATGTGCTTCAATTTGCCCTAAAAAACGTCCCATACAAGGCAAAAGAAAATCTTGAAATAACATCTTCTGAGCTACAGTTGAGCCTGTTTGATCTTCAATCCAAGACGCAGTCAACAATAATAATGCGACATGATCTGCATTTTCTATAGCAGGCATCGCACGTTCTTGGCGAAATTGAATAAAATCTTCTAGTCCAATCCCATAACCAGATAAATGAAAATCCACTGATGCTTGTAAATGTTGATAATCATCTGCTAATTGTTCTATAGTCCAATTTGTCGCTAAATTCTTCATTGCCACTTCACTTTGCTGATCTAGGACTAATGCCCAAACAGAACGCACACCATCTTGTTTTATCCACTGTAACGCTGGTGTTAATACAGAATCCTGAGGTTGACGATAAAAAATATTTCCAAATAATCGACAAATTAAAGAAAAGTTATTAATTTCAATCAGTTGTTCACTCATATATTTTTACTATCTCAATAATAATCAATAAAGTATGAAGAAAGGCGCTAAGTTTACTATAATTCACATTTTTCAATAAGCTGTTTTGTGGAGGAAAAATGAAATTTATCGGTGCTCATGTTAGTGCTTCTGGTGGAATAGAAAACGCTGTTTTACGTGCCGTAGAAATTAATGCCAATGCTTTTGCTCTATTTACAAAAAATCAACGCCAATGGAAAGCACCCGCTTTAAAAGCTGAAACAATTCAAAAATTTAAAGCTTTTTGCAAACAATACAACTTTTCACCAGAACAGATTTTGCCACATGATAGTTATTTAATTAACCTAGGGCATCCAACAACGGAAGGATTAGAAAAATCACGCAATGCATTTATTGATGAAATGCAACGTTGTGATCAACTCGGTCTAAAATTGCTTAATTTTCATCCTGGCAGTCATTTACAACAAATTCCAGAAATAGATTGTTTAAAACGTATCGCAGAGTCAATCAATATTGCACATGAACAAGTTCCAAATGTGATTGCCGTAATTGAGAATACCGCAGGACAAGGTTCCAATTTAGGTTGGCGCTTTGAACATCTTGCCGAAATTATCGCTCACGTTAAAGATAAATCGAGAGTTGGCGTCTGTTTAGATACTTGCCATACCTTTTCTGCTGGTTATGATCTTGCCACATTATCTGCCTGTGAACATACTTTTGAACAGTTTGCGAAAACTGTTGGGTTTGAATATTTACGTGGTATGCATTTAAATGGGTCAAAAACCACGCTTGGTAGCCGTGTTGATCGTCATGACTGCTTACAAGCTGGTACTATTGGTACAGAGGTATTTGCCTTTATTATGCAAGATCAACGTTTTGACAATATCCCATTAATTCTCGAAACTATTAATCCCAATATTTGGAAAGATGAAATTTCTTGGTTACGTTCGTTAGAAAAACGTTAAATTTTTCGCTCAAACTTTGAACGAACTCACAAAAATTATCTTTTGTTGCCGATTTTTATCAAAAATTGCTAGCCATAATTTAGCTTTTTCGGTAGGATGTCGGCACTTGTGTGATTTGTATATTTACCTAATTTATTTTTGAGTCATGTTTTATCGAATTCTTGTACCAGTATGTTTCTTATTTCTCACTGCGTGTAGTAACTTATCTCACACGCAAACAGCTGTTACACAATCAGATAGTGATGATCCAATTGGTGAGCTTATCTTAAAAACAAATGCTACTGAACGTAAGATCATTAATAAAAAATTAAGTAATTTCTATCAAGAATGGGTTGGTGTTCGTTATAAATTTGGTGGTACAGGAAAAAACGGTATTGACTGTTCTGCATTCGTACAAACCGCATTTGCTGAAAAATTTCATATTAGCCTACCTCGTAGCACATCAGAACAAAAATCTTTAGGTCGTCAAGTTCAAAAGAGTCAATTAAAACAAGGTGATTTGGTATTTTTCAGAAGAAATCATCATGTTGGTATCTATTTAGGTGATGATCTCTTTATTCATTCTAGTACCAGTCAAGGTGTTACTATTAGTTCTTTAAATGAAGATTATTGGGCGAGAACTTATACTCAATCTAGACGTGTTTTAGATTAATCTACTGTTATAGTTAAATTTCCTTTAAATGATTCCAGTTAGTTTGCTAATTGGAATTTTTTTATTTATATAACTGTACTATTTACCGTATATTTTCTCATTTCTTATTGTCCCTATTGTCCATATTGTCTCTATTGTCCCTATTGTCCCTATTGTCCCTATTGTCCCTATTGTCCCTATTGTCCCTATTGTCCCTATTGTCCCTATTGTCCCTATTGTCCCTATTGTCCCTATTGTCCCTATTGTCCCTACTTATACTACGAACATCATTTTATCAATTACAACTCTATCTAAATAAAAAATGGCAATAACCTTATTATCGATTATTGCCATATATAAAATATATTTATTAACTATGCTATCGCTTTACTTCGATTAAATTTAGCTAAAACAATTGTTAATAGTAACATTGCTAATGCTGGTAATAACCATGTTAATCCTTCTTGATAGAATGGAAAACGTTGCAAAATTTGCTCAACCGCTGTCGGTAATAAATCCATATTTTTCAAACTATCACATAAACTAAATAACGTTGTTAAAGCAATAGTAGCATTATAGCTTAAACCAATATTAGGTAATTTTTTACGCAATAACTGCAATACAACCAACATAATCGCAACTGGATAAATTAATAATAATGCAGGAATTGTTACTCGTAATAAGGTATCCAATCCAGTTTCTGAGATAATAATCGTGGCAATCGTAAAGACAATGACAAAGAAAGCATAATTTAAACGATGATGGAATTGTGAGAAATAATCTGCACACGCACTTGTTACCCCAACTAATGTTGTCAAATTAGCTAACATCACAATACCACTCATAATCCACACCCCTGGCGTAGAAAATAATGCATTAATATAGCGAGAAAAAATTTGTCCACCATTTGTTGATGTCGCTGCGACCATATCGCCAGTAGCACCTAAATAGAATAAACATAGATATAAACCACTTAATAATATGACAGAGGTTGTCCCTGCAGCTAAGGTATAACGAATAATTGTTTTACTTTCTGTCACTTTATTAACTGCAAATGCCCGAGCTACAATACCTCCAAACGCCATCGCAGAAAGTACATCCATAGTTTGATATCCGCCAATCATTCCTGTAACTAATGCTGAACCTTCAGCATAATTACTTGATGGTGCAACAATCTCTGATAATGGGTTATATACCACACCAATGCCAACAATAATCAATAATACCAATAAAATTGGCGCCATAAACTTACCGATAGTTGAGATCATTGTGCTACGGCCAAGCATAAATCCCATACCAATTAAATTAAAAATAACGGCAAATATGATATGTGAATATTCACCGTTATAGATATTTAAAGGTAACCATGCCATTTCATAAGCTACATTTGTTACACGTGGCATTGCAAAGGTTGATCCAATAATCAAATAGAGTATCGACCAGAAAGTCACTCCGACCCAACGTGGTAAATCTGTTGAAAGTGCCTCACCTCGCCCACGCACAGTTACCACAATTAAAGTAATAAATGGCATAAAAACGCCTGTCAAAATGAAACCAAACGCCGCCCATAACCAACTTGTTCCCGCATGATATCCTTCCATTGGTGGAAAGATAATATTTCCCGCTCCAAGAAACAGTGAAAAAATCATCATGCCTAAAACTAAAATGTCTTTTCTTGCTAACATTATTTTTTTCCTACTGCAAATATTTTCAAAAGCGCAGAGTTTATCTAGATTGAGGGCTAATTAGAAGAAAAAAATGCTACTTTTTGTGTTTTTCTCAGTCAGATTAGATGAAATCTAATATTTTTGCCAAAAATTAGATCCCTTTTATTCAGAAATATGCTTGTTCAATCGCCATTAATGCTTTAACTTGTCGTAATGATTTTGTTTAATGATACAAATTATTGATAAAGAAGTAGTAAAAGAAAAACTATTTCTCCATATAAAAAAACAGCTTCATCACTAAAAATAGCAATGAAGCTGTTTTTTACAAAGATTACTTTTTTATTGATACATTTTTTCGATTAAATGGCGATAACGTTCTAAAATCACCTTACGACGAAGTTTTAGTGTTGGCGTAATTTCGCCTAACTCCGTAGAGAAGGCCTGAGGCAATAAAGTAAACTTCTTAATTTTCTCAAACCCTTGTAACTCTTTTTGTAAGTCATTAATCCGTTTTTCAAACATCTCAAGAATAGCGGTATGTTTAATCAAATCCAAACGATTTTGATATTGAATATTTAGTTTTTTCGCATACTCTTCCAATGTATCAAAACAAGGCACAACTAATGCTGAAACATATTTTCTTGCGTCAGCAATGACCGCAATTTGTTCAATCAACTTATCTTGTAAGAACTTTCCTTCAACTAGCTGTGGTGCAATATATTTTCCAGTCGAAGTTTTCATTAACTCTTTAATTCGATCGGTCATAAATAGATTACCTTGTGCATCAAGATAACCCGCATCACCTGTTTTTAAGAACCCATCTGCGGTAAAACTTTTCGCCGTTTCTTCTGGATTTTTATAATAACCTCGCATCACCCCACCACCTTTGACCAGAATTTCATTTTCTTCGCCAATTTTCACGGTAGTACCTGTCATCACTTGACCAATCGAATTTGAATCAAATCCAAAATCAGGCCAACAAGACACGGTTGCGGTGGTTTCCGTCATGCCATAACCTAATTTGATATTGACCCCAATCATATGGAAAAAACGTCCTATTTGTGGTTCTAATTTAGCACCTCCACATGGCATCATACGAATACGTCCACCAAGCAAATTACGTAATTTATTAAATACCAAACGCTCTGCGACATTATGTAGCGGTTGTAACCAAATAGGTAATGACTGTTGTTGCTGTTTATAATGTAATGCCAACTTACCAATACGTAGTGCACTATTAAAAATTTGACGACGCAACCAAGGTGCTTGTTTTACTTTATCATATACCGCAGCATAAATTTTTTCATAAAAACGTGGCACCGCACACATTAAGGTTGGTTTGACAGCGACTAACGCTTGTTTGATTTGTTGTGGATCTGATAAATAAACATTTACCGCACCTTGTGATAACACATACGCTACCCAAGCACGTTCAAAAATATGTGATAACGGTAAAAATGATAAAGAAACATCTTTCTCATCAATTTGCATTAATGTTTGTTTATGAGTAACTAATTGATGAGCTAGATTATGATAATCTAGCATTACCCCTTTTGGCTCACCTGTTGTTCCAGAGGTATAAATTAGCGTAAACAGATCTTCCATTGATTTTGTCGCTAAACGTTGTTGTAACTCGGTTTGCCACTCATTTCCAGCAGAAGAGACAAAAGTTTGCCAATCTACCCCTATATCTGCTCCACGCAAATCTAATGGCTGCATCGCGACAATTTTTTCTAGATGAGGGCACTTAGGCACAATCGATAATGCCACATCATACTCTTTCTGATTCCCAACAAATAACACCTTCATATCAGAGTGATTCACAATATATTCTGTTTGGTAAGCATTATTCGTTGCAAAAATTGGAACGGTTACACCACGAATCTGTAACACCGCAAAATCCGCAATCGTCCATTCAGGCATATTTTGTGCAAAAATACCGACTTTATCTTGGACCTGTACACCAAGTGCTAACAATGCTAAAGAGATTTGTTCGCTTTGTTGGCGAAAAGCTCTCCAAGAAATATCATGTAATTTATGGTGTTCATCAAAATAACGTAGTGCGGTTTGTGAGGCTAGTCGTTCACTTTGTTGGTAAATTGTATCAACGAAATGAACTAATGATTCAGAATGGTATAGCATTGTTAATGCGTTTCCTTATTTATTTTCAGCTAACATCTGTGCGCAAATATACCATTCTTATTTGAAAAATCCAGTGCTTTTCTGTCTTAAAAAAGCAATCGCCCATTGAATTATCAATGGGCGATCTATTTTGTGATTTAGCTCACATTTATACCTTGAAACAAGCCACTAAATGTTGACCATCACCAACCAATTTTGGTTTAGTTAACGTACATTCTGTATCAGCTAATAAGCATCTCGTACGAAAAACACAACCTGATGGCGGATTAATTGGTGAAGGTAAATCACCTTCCAATAACTGAATCTTCTTACCTTTTTCTAAGTCAGGATCGGGAATAGGCACTGCCGACATCAAGGCTTTGGTGTATGGATGTTTTGTTTCATGATACACCTTATCGTAAGTTCCTAATTCCACTGCATTACCCAAATACATGACTAATACACGATCAGAAATATGTTTTACTACTGCTAAATCATGGGCAATAAAAATCAATGATACGCCCATCTCTTTCTGCAATGATTTTAATAAATTTACGACCTGTGCTTGAATAGATACATCAAGTGCGGATACAGGTTCATCGCAAATAATTAATTTCGGCTCAACAATTAATGCTCTAGCAATTCCAATACGCTGACATTGTCCACCTGAAAACTCATGTGGATAACGATTAATTAAGTTAGGTAACAATCCTACTTTTAACATCATTGCTTGCACACGCTCTTTTACTTCCTCTGCCGATAATTCAGGGAAATAAATTTTCAACGGTTCGGCAATAATATTACCAATCGTCATTCGAGGGTTTAAAGAAGCCAACGGATCTTGGAAAATCATCTGAATATCTTTACGGGTACTGTGCCATTCTTTATCTGATTGACTACTTAAATTTTTCCCTAACCATAAGATATTTCCCTCGGCAGATTTTACTAAACCAATTATCGCTCGAGCTAAAGTTGATTTACCACAACCTGACTCACCTACGACACCAAGCGTTTCACCTTCATATAATTTAAATGACACATGATTAACGGCTTTTAAAGTTTGCTTCTTTTTAAAGAATAGACCTTCATTACCTTGTACTGCAAAATGCACACTAAGATCATCCACTTCTAATAATAATTTTTTCATTCTACTTTCCCTCTTAGTATCATTTCTTCAGCACTAATAAAGCACGCACGTAAACGATGATTATCAAAACGAGTTAACGCAGGTGTTTCCAAACACTGTTCAGTAGCAAACTTACAACGAGGCTGGAATGGACAACCTGTCGGCAGATGTAATAAGTTTGGTGGATTACCTGGAATCGTAATTAATTGTTCCTCTTCTGTATCTAAACGAGGAACAGCATTAATTAATCCTATTGAATAAGGATGTGTTGGCTTATAAAAAATCTCTTTCGCAGAACCATACTCCATCGTACGCCCAGCATACATCACTAATACCTGATCACAACTTCCTGCAACTACCCCTAAATCGTGAGTAATCATAATAATAGCGGTATTAAATTCCTGTTTAAGGTCATTTAATAACGCCATAATTTGTGCCTGTACCGTCACATCTAACGCCGTTGTAGGTTCATCAGCAATTAATAATTTAGGACGACATAATAATGCCATCGCAATCATGACACGTTGCCGCATTCCACCAGAAAACTCATGTGGATACATATTCATCCGTTTGCGAGCTTCAGGCATCTTCACGGCATCTAGCATTTTTACTGATTCTTCAAATGCCTGTTTCCGATCATAACCTTTATGTAAGATCAGTACTTCCATTAACTGTTCACCAATCTTCATATACGGATTTAATGAGGTCATAGGATCTTGGAAAATCATCGCAATTTGTTCTGCTCGCAAGCGATTTAATTGTGCTTCAGGTAACCCTAGAATCTCTTCACCATTAAAACGTGCTGATCCTGAAGTTTTGCCGTTATCGGCTAATAACCCCATTAACGCAAAAGCCGTTTGTGATTTACCAGAACCTGATTCCCCCACAATACCGAGTGTTTCACCAGCATTTAATGTAAAAGTTAAATTATTTACTGCGGTCACTTCACCATCAGGTGTTTTAAAAGTAACTCGTAAGTCCTGAACATCAAGGAGAGGTTGTTTTTCGTTTTTCATTTTTTCTCACCTTACCGATCTTTTGGATCAAGTGCATCACGCAAACCATCACCAATAAAGTTAAAACAGAATAGTGTTATGACTAAAAAAATCGCTGGGAAAATTAATAACCAAGGTGCCGCTTCCATTGATTTAGAACCGTCATTTAACAATGCTCCCCAACTACTTAATGGTTCTTGTGTACCTAAGCCTAAGAAACTTAAGAAAGATTCAAACAAAATCATTCCTGGTACTAATAATGATGCATACACCACCACAACACCTAATACGTTCGGTACAATATGCCGCCACACAATTTGACGTGAAGAAACCCCACAAACAATTGCTGCTTCAATAAATTCTTTGCGTTTTAGACTTAAGGTTTGCCCACGCACAATTCTCGCCATATCTAACCAAGACACCATACCAATGGCAACAAAGATCAATAAGATATTCTGTCCAAAGAACGTCACTAATAAAATGACAAAGAACATAAATGGGAAAGAATAGAGAATTTCTAAAATACGCATTAATATCGCATCAGTTTTGCCACCAATATAGCCTGCTGTCGCACCATATAAAGTACCAACAAGTACTGCAATTAATGCCCCTGCAATGCCGACTAATAATGAAATACGACCACCAATCGCTAAGCGAACTAATAAATCGCGTCCTGACGAATCTGTACCAAAGTAATGCATTGATTCAAAATCAGGTGGATTGGTCATCATTGCCCAATCAGTGTCATCGTAACTAAATGGCATTAGCATTGGTGCAAATATTACAAATAACACAATAAAAAAGAGAATAATAAGACTAGCTACGGCTGCTTTATTACGGAAAAAACGGCGTCTAGCATCTTGCCATAGGCTACGTCCATCAACGGTTTCTAATTGTTCGCCCAATTTTTGCATTAGGGCTTGATTTTCTTTAGGTTTTAACATCTTGTTCCTCACCCTTAATAGCGAATTTTTGGATCAATCACCGCATATAAAATATCGACAATCGCATTGAATACGATCGTTAATGTTCCCACTAAAATCGTTAAACTTAATACCAATGAATAATCTCGATTCAATGCACCATTCACAAATAGTTGTCCAATGCCTGGTAAGACAAAAATACTCTCAATGACCATTGAACCAGTAATAATCCCTACAAAAGCAGGCCCCATATAGGAAATCACAGGCAATAATGCTGGACGCAAAGCGTGTTTCAAGACAATACGGCGCATTGGTAAGCCTTTAGCTTTTGCAGTACGAATAAAATTAGAATGTAATACTTCGATCATCGAACTACGCATAATACGAGCAATACTCGCAATATAAGAAAGCGATAAGGCAACCATTGGCATTAACATATACATAAATTGTCCATTATTCCAACCGCCAGATGGCAACCACTTCAAAATAATAGAAAAAATTAGCACCAATAAAGGAGCTACGACGAAACTTGGTACAACAACTCCCGTCATTGCAAACGTCATTATCAGATAATCAAGCCATTTATTTTGTTTTAAGGCCGCAATTACTCCAGCAGAAATACCAAAAAATAATGCTAATAAAAATGCAGAAAAACCAAGTTTTAAAGAAACAGGAAAAGAATCCGCCACTAATTGATTTACCGTGTAATCTTTATATTTAAATGATGGACCAAAATCACCATGAGCAAGATCCTTCAAATAAATCCCATATTGGACTAATAAAGGCTCATTCAAATGATATTTTGCCTCAATATTCGCAATCACTTCTGGTGGATAATTTTTTTCACTTGAAAATGGACTGCCTGGAGCAAGTCGCATCATAAAAAATGAAACCGTGATTAAAATAAATAATGTTGGGATCGCCTCTAAAATACGGCGAAAAATTAATTTAAGCATATACACATCCCACAAAATTTGGCAAAAAGACCCAATCCATAAAAATATGGATTGGGTTAATAAAGGAAAAATTAATGTTTAATAATATAGACGTCTTTTAAGTAATAATTTTGACCTGGATGTGCTGCTGCGAAGCCTTTCACCCAAGGTTTAATTAAGCGAGGTTGTACATAATGATAGACAGGCACCATTGCTGTATCTTGCTCTAATTGTGCTTCTGCTTTTGCATAAACTTCCGCACGCTCTGCATCAGTTTGAGCTTTAAATGCTGACGCAATTAAATCATCATACGCTTTACTCTTATAGAACGCTGTATTATTTGCACTATTTGATAAATAGTAATTTAAGAAGGTACTTGCTTCATTATAATCGGCACACCAACCAGCTCTTGCCATTTGGAAATTACCTTGATGGCGAGAATCTAGATAAGTTTTCCACTCTTGGTTCTCAAGATTGATATTGACAATACCTTGTAGATTCTTTTTCCAGATAGACTGTGCCGCAATCGCCAATTTTTTATGGTTATCAGAGGTGTTATATAACAAATTAAAAGTTAATGGTTTTGATTTGTCATAACCAGCTTCTTTTAACAATTTAATCGCTTCTTCATTACGTTTATTTTGATCCCAGTTTGCCCATTCTGGATTTTTCATCTTCTCTGCACCATTAATAAATGGCGGAGTAAAAATATAAGCAGGAGTTTGACCTTGTTGTAAGATCTTATCGGTAATAATATTACGATCTAATGCTAAAGAAAGTGCACGACGAACTTTTTCATTATCAAACGGTGCTTTTGCGGTATTTACTTCATATAAATATGTACAAAGTAATGGCGAGATATGTAATTCTTGTGGTAACTCTTTCTTCACTTTGGCAAATAATTCGATTGGAATTTCTTTACCTGTCATATCTTCATCACCAGCACGATAACGTGCAATATCTGTTGCTGAAGATTCAATTGGTAATAATGTTACTTTATTTAATACAGTTTTCGCATTATCCCAATAGTATGGGTTACGTTCTAATACGGCTTTTTCATTGACTACCATTGATTTTAAAACAAACGCACCATTTCCTACGATATTTTCTGGTGCAGTCCATTTATCCCCAAACTTTTCTACCACTTTTGGATTCACTGGTGATAACACATAATGTTCAACCAATTTATCAACATAAGGTACAGCTTCAGTTAAATGTAAAACTAAAGTATGATCATCTGTCGCTTTTACCCCTAACTCTGTTACTGGTGCTTTACCAGCAATAACTTTATCTGCATTTTCTAATTTCAAAAAGTCTAAGAAACTCGCATAAGGAGAAGCTGTTTTTGGATCAGATAAACGTTGCCACGCATATACAAAATCGCCAGCAACAACAGGATCACCATTTGACCATTTTGCTTCAGGACGAAGATGGAATGTCCACGTTTTAAAATCTTCACTATGTTCCCACGACGTTGCCACACCTGGAAGAATATGACCTTTTTCATCTGACGTTACTAAGGTTTCAAATAATTGATGTGCATAGTTTCCTTCCACATCGCCTTCCATTTTTTGCGGATCTAATGTTGCTGGATTTGCACTAATATTCCAGACGAGTTCTTGTTTATCCGCTAATTGTGTTCCTGCTGGCACATTCGCTGCCATAGCACCAGTTGCAGCAACACCTAAACTCATTGCCACAACTAGCAAAGATTTTTTAAATGGTCTTTGCATGCTTCACTCCTAAAAAAATAATAATTTCTTCTACCCAAATGTAGAATTGCCCTAATTAATAAATTAAATCTCACAGTTTGTAAATAAGATGACTAAATTTTCCAAATTATTTAGTGATTACTGCTTACATTTTAATCTTTAATTAGTTTTTTATATTACAAATCTAAAATCTTACCAACAATAATAATGATGGGCATAATGCCCATCAATAACTCAAAATTAGTGTTGAATAATATACACATCTTTTAAGTAATAGTTTTTGGCAGGATGATTAGCTGCAAAACCTTTTACCCAAGGCTTAACTAAGCGAGGTTGGACATAATAATAGACATTAATTACTGCACTATCTTTCACTAAAATCTGTTCTGCTTTTGCATAAATCTCTGCTCGCTCCTCATCCGTTTTTGCTCTGAAAGAAGATGCAATTAAATCGTCGTACTCCTTATTCTTATAAAAAGCACGGTTGTTAGCACTATTGGACAAGAAGTAATTTAAGAATGTTGTTGCTTCATTATAATCGGCACACCAACCTGCTCTTGCCATTTGAGAGTTACCTTGGCGGCGTGTGTCAAGGTAGGTTTTCCACTCTTGATTATCTAATGCCACATCTACAACACCTTGTAGATTTTTCTTCCAGATAGATTGTGCCGCAATCGCCAATTTTTTGTGATTATCTGATGTGTTATATAACAGTTTAAAACTGAGTGGTTTAGATTTATCGTATCCCGCTTCTTTTAATAATTTAAGTGCTTCTTGATTACGTTTCTTTTGATCCCAGCTTGCCCATTCTGGATTTTTCATTTTTTCTGCACCATTAATAAATGGTGGGGTAAACAAATAAGCTGGTGTTTGACCTTGCTGTAAGATCTTATCAGTCATAATCGTACGATCTAATGCAAGAGAAAGTGCTTTACGTACCTTAACATCATTAAAAGGTGGTTTTACCGTATTCATCTCATAGGTATAAGTACATAGCACAGGTGGAGTATAAATTTCATTTGGTACTTCTTTTTTCAATTTTGCAAAAAGTTCTATTGGTAACTCTTTCCCTGTCACATCTTCATCCCCTGCACGATAACGTGCGACATCTGTTGCCGCTGATTCAATCGGTAATAACGTGACTTTCTCTAAAACAGTTTTCGCATTATCCCAATAATACTGATTACGTTCTAATGTCGCTTTTTCATTCACCACCATTGACACTAACTTAAATGCACCATTTCCTACTAGATTACCTGGTTTCGTCCAAGCATCACCAAACTGTTCAACAACTTTTTTATTTACAGGTGAAAGCACATAATGTTCGACTAATTTATCTACATATGGTACCGCTTCGGTTAAATGTAACACCAATGTATGATCATCTTTAGCTTCGACACCAAGATCTTTCACTTGTGCTTTGCCCTCCAAGACTTTATCCGCATTTTCCAATTTCAAAAAATCCAGGTAACTTGCATAAGGTGAAGCCGTATTTGGATCAGCTAAACGTTGCCAAGCATAAACAAAGTCTGCTGCCGTGACAGGTTCACCATTTGACCATTTTGCATCAGGACGTAAATTAAAGGTCCATGTTTTAAAATCATCACTATGTTCCCAAGATGTTGCTGCTCCAGGTAAAATATGCCCTTTTTCATCTGAGGTCACCAGCGTTTCAAATAATTGTCGTGCAAAATATCCTTCCACATCTCCCTCCATTTTTTGCGGATCTAATGTGGCTGGATTGGCACTCACATTCCAAACTAACTCTTGCTTCTGTGCAAGTTTAGTTCCCGCTGGAACATTGGCTGCAGTTGCTATATTTGCCATTGTAAAACCAACAACAACAGCAAGTAATGATTTCTTAAATAAGGTTTGCATAACCTTTTCTCCTTCAGTCAATAGTTCTTCTACCCAGATGTAGAATTGTTTCAATTAATAACTAAAATTTAACATTTTGTAAATAAAACAAATCCTCAATTTAGTGTATTTTTTAATCTTTATTTTAAAAGTGTGATCAAAATTGTTTTTTACTCAAGTTAAAGTGTTAAGCTATAGAGGAAATTTTTAAGCTAAAATGGAGTGAATGCTTATGACAAATCACGCAAATAGCAATATTGATTTTGAAAATACGGTTGCCGATGTAATTCGCTTAACCCAATACAGCCATGGGGCTGGTTGTGGTTGTAAAATCTCACCTAAAGTGCTTGAAAGCATCTTACATACTGAAATTGAAAAATTTATTGACCCTCATCTTCTCGTTGGTAATGAAAGTAAAGACGATGCCGCTGTTTATGATATTGGCAATGGTATGGGGATTATTAGCACTACCGATTTCTTTATGCCAATTGTTGATGACCCTTTTACTTTCGGACGAATTGCTGCAACCAATGCGATTAGTGACATTTTTGCGATGGGCGGTAAACCAATTATGGCAATCGCAATCTTAGGATTCCCAATCAAACTTCTCCCACCTGAAATTGCAAGACGAATTGTTGAAGGTGGTCGTCAAGCCTGTAAAGAAGCTGGAATTGCACTTGCTGGAGGACATTCTATTGATTCTCCTGAACCTATTTTTGGACTTGCAGTAACGGGAATTATTCCAATTGAGAAAGTTAAAAAGAACAATTCAGCACAAGCTGGTTGTGAACTATTTCTTACCAAACCTCTCGGAATTGGTGTATTAACTACTGCTGAGAAAAAAGGCAAACTCAAAGCAGAACATCAAGGTCTAGCTGCGAAAGTAATGTGCCAAATGAACAAAATTGGTGCAAAATTCTCTGAACTTGATGGCGTTACCGCAATGACAGATATCACTGGCTTTGGTTTATTAGGACATCTGATTGAAATGTGCGAAGGTTCAAATGTTGCTGCAGAAGTTAATTCTTCCCAAATTAAGACGCTAGATGGAGTTTATGATTATATTGAAAAAAGTTGTATTCCTGGTGGTACAGAACGTAACTTCGATAGCTATGGTCATAAAGTTAGTGAATTAACGGCTCAACAAAAAGCGATCCTTTGTGATCCACAAACTTCTGGTGGTTTACTGGTTGCCGTTACTCCTGAAAGTAAAACTGAATTATTTGAACTTGCTAAACAAGCAGAAATCGAACTGATTCCTGTTGGACGTTTAATCGAAAAAACCGCAGAACAAACTATCCTAGTTACAGTAAAATAAGGTCAAAAAACCACGCAACTAGCGTGGTTTAAACTTTCTAATAGACCTACTAATAAAACTATTCAACTCTGTGAAATAATATATAACATATTGATATTATTAATTTAAATATCATTCTTTTTCATTTTATGGAAAAGAAAAAGATTAATGATTACTCTATTTCTTCCCTCTCATTTTACATTTTGATTAGTCATCAATTTGTCATATTTCATCGTTATACTTCTCCGCGCAAACAACTTCTACTCTATTATAAGGAGAATTTTATGACTCGCTCATTACAAGAAAATGTGAATGTAAATCCCTCGAACAATCCTACTATTTCTGATGTTTTAGATGTCCGTTTATCCCGTCGTAAAGTACTAAAAATGAGTGGTATTGCTAGTGCAATCGCTTTATTACCTTCTGCTTTTATTTCACCTGATCTTTTTGCTTCCCCATTATCCACTGCACGAAAAATGAATGCTCTAAATTTCACATCTGTTCCTTTTTCAACCGCTGACAAGGTTGTTGTTCCCGAAGGATACCGTGCAACACCATTCTATTTATGGGGTGATCCAGTTGGCATCGAGGGAAATAGTCCTGCTTTTAAAATAGATGCATCTAATACCGCAGCAGAACAAGCTGTTCAAGCTGGAATGAATCACGATGGTATGGCTTATTTCCCATTAGAAAATGGAAATGAACATGGCCTATTAGTAATGAATCATGAATATGTTGATAATGGTTTGCTCTTCCCTGATGGTGATAAAACCTGGAATGCGGAAAAAGTTAAAAAATCACAAAATGCAATGGGCATCTCCATTATTGAGGTGAAAAAGCAGAATGGCGAATGGGAAGTTGTTCGTCCATCAAAATATGCTCGCCGCATTACGCCGCATACTCCAATGCAACTAACTGGTCCTGCTCGTGGTAATAAATTAATGCAAACTGCAGCTGATCCTAAAGGAGAAATCGTATTAGGTACTATGCAGAATTGTGCAAATGGTGAAACTCCTTGGGGAACATATCTTACCTGTGAAGAAAATTGGAGTGATATTTTTGTCCGTGAAAGTGGTGAGTTCACAGCGTTAGATAAACGCTATGGCATTATGAAAAAAGCAGAAGAAGATAAATATCGCTGGAATGAATTTGATGATCGCTTTAATACGGATAAAACACCAAATGAACCTCACCGTTTTGGTTGGGTAGTCGAAATTGATCCATTTAATCCAAATTCTACACCAGTGAAACATACAGCACTTGGACGTTTTAAACACGAAGGAGCAATGTTAACGTTAAGTGAAGATGGACATGCAGTCGTCTATATGGGAGATGATCAACGGTTTGAATATATTTATAAATTTGTATCCAAAGATACATATAAGCCAGATGATCGTATTCACAATATGCACTTATTAAGCGATGGTACTTTATATGTTGCTCGTTTTAACGATGATGGTTCAGGAGAATGGCTACCTCTTATTTTTGGACAAAATGGATTAACTGCAGACAATGGTTTTGAAAACCAAGGTGATCTCTTAGTAAAAACTCGCTTAGCTGCGGATAAAGTTGGAGCAACTAAGATGGATCGTCCAGAATGGATTGCAGCCGATCCTTATACTAAAGGTAGCGTATATTGTACGTTAACGAATAATTCTCAACGAGGTACTGCTGGAAAAGCGGGCACAGACAAAGCTAATCCTCGTGAAAAAAATGTTTTTGGTCATATTATTCGTTGGCAAGAAGCTGATGGTAAAGGTACAGCAGAGAAATTTAGTTGGGATATTTTTGCCTTAGCTGGTAACAACCAAAAAGGTCAAGGGAATATCAAAGGTAATGCTTTTGGTAGTCCAGACGGATTACGTTTTGCACCAAATGGCGTGTTATGGGTACAAACTGATGTATCTTCTAGTACTATTAATAAGAAAGAATACGATGGTATGGGCAACAACCAAATGTTAGCAGTCATCCCTGAAGATGGGCATTTTAAACGCTTCCTTACTGGACCTAATGGATGTGAAATTACTGGTATTGCTTTTACCCCTGATAACAAAACTATGTTTATTAATATTCAACATCCTGGAGAACCTGATTCTGGCGTTACCGATCCAAATCAAGTGACCGCTATTTCTACTTGGCCAGATGCGTCAGGTCAATCTCGCCCTCGTTCTGGTACGATTGTCATTCAAAAGGATGATGGCGGAATGATTGGATCATAATAAAAGTCTAATTTATTGATAATTTATCCAATAACAAAAAACCACGCTACTCGTAGCGTGGTTTATATCTAAGATAAGCAAAGAAATTTCCTATTCTTCACCAAGTAATTTTAATTCACGTCCTCTTACTTGTTTCTTCAAGATCTCAGTAAACTCTTCAAGAGTGAATGAACCTAAGTCCTGACCTTTACGTGTACGTACCGCAATCTTACCTTCGGCAATTTCCTTATCACCGCAGACTAACATATAAGGTACACGTTTTAAGGTATGTTCACGGATCTTAAAGCCGATTTTCTCATTGCGTAAATCAGATTTCACGCGTAAACCTGCATCAGAAAGGGTTTTCACTACTTTTTGCACATATTCCGCTTGTGTATCGGTAATATTCATTACCACAGCTTGAGTTGGTGCTAACCATGCTGGGAAGAAACCTGCATACTCTTCTGTAATGATACCGATAAAACGTTCGATTGACCCTAAAATTGCACGGTGAATCATAACTGGTGTTTTACGTTCATTATCTTCCGCTACATAAGAAGCATTTAATCGACCTGGTAATGCAAAGTCTAATTGAATCGTACCGCATTGCCATTCACGACCAATGCTATCACGCAACGCAAACTCAAGTTTCGGTCCATAGAATGCTCCTTCACCCGGTTGTACTTCATATGCTAAACCGTTATGTTCTAATGCTTTGGCTAAGTCTGCTTCGGCACGATCCCACATCTCATCAGAACCAATACGGCTTTCTGGTCGAGTCGAAAGTTTGACATAAATATCGGTAAAACCAAAGGTGCTATAAATGTCATATACCATCTTAATACAAGAGGTTACTTCACTTTCAATTTGATCTTCAGTACAGAAAATATGGGCATCGTCTTGTGTAAAGCCACGCACACGCATTAAGCCGTGTAAAGAACCTGATGGCTCATTACGATGACAAGAACCAAATTCTGCCATTCTTAATGGTAAATCACGATAAGATTTAAGTCCTTGATTAAAGATTTGCACGTGTCCAGGACAGTTCATTGGCTTAATTGCATATTCACGATTTTCTGATGATGTCGTGAACATTAAATCACCATAGTTTTGCCAGTGACCAGTTCTTTCCCAAAGCACTCGATCCATCATAAATGGACCTTTTACTTCTTGGTAATCATACTCTTTTAATTTAGTACGTACGAAAGTTTCTAGCTCACGGAAAATTGTCCAACCATCATTATGCCAGAATACCATTCCAGGTGCTTCTTCTTGCATATGGTAGAGATCTAATGCTTTACCAATTTTACGGTGATCACGTTTTGCTGCTTCTTCAAGACGTTTTAAATAATCCGCCAGTTGTTTCTTATCCGCCCAAGCGGTTCCATAAATACGTTGCAACATTTTATTGTTGCTATCGCCACGCCAGTAAGCACCAGCCACTTTTTGTAATTTGAAATGATGACAAAAACGCATATTTGGTACGTGTGGACCACGACACATATCAATATATTCTTGGTGGTGATAAAGCGCTGGTGTTGCTGTTTTTTCAATATTCTCATCCAAAATAGCCATTTTGTATGGCTCACCACGCTGGGTAAACACATCATATGCTTTCTGCCAAGAAACGGGTTCTTTTACTACATCATAATTGGTTTTTGCTAACTCAAGCATTCTTTTTTCGATTTTTTCTAAATCTTCTGTCGTTAGCGATTGATCTAAATCGATATCGTAATAAAAGCCGTTTTCAATCGTTGGTCCAATCGCCATTTTAGCGTTTGGATAAAGTTGTTTTAACGCATGACCAAGTAAGTGGGCACAAGAGTGACGAATAATTTCTAAACCATCCTCATCTTTTGCTGTGATAATTTCTAATTGAGCATCTTCGCTAATGACATCACATGCATCTTTACGTACACCATTTACACGTCCAGCGATACACGCCTTAGCTAAACCAGCACCAATACTTTGAGCAACTTCTAAAACAGTTACGGGTTGATCAAAATGGCGTTGAGAGCCGTCAGGTAAAGTAATAATTGGCATAATAAAATCCTTACAGTGGTTACCTATACGAGGGGTAACTTGTGATTAAAAGAAAACATTCTTGAATTTTGCAAAATAAAACACCCACAATATGTTCCATTGCGAGCGAAAGTATAGTACAGAATCCAGTAAAGATGAATAAAATTTGAAAAATTAAACTATTTTGATATGAGTGCAAGGAATTCTTGTTTTCTCTCTCGATCTTGTTGGAAAACCCCACCATACGCCGATGTCACTGTAAAACTATTCGCATCTCGTACACCTCGACATTTCACACAAAAATGCGTTGCTCGTACATAAACAGCCACATCTTCCGTTTCCAACAATGTTTGAAAGGCAACTAAAATTTGTTCAGTTAAACGTTCTTGTACTTGTGGACGTTGTGCTAAAAAATCGACTACACGATTAATTTTCGACAATCCAATTACCCAATCTTTAGGATAATAAGCAACGGACACTTTTCCTGCAAAAGTAACGAAATGATGCTCACAAGTACTGGTTAAATTAATATCATTGACCAGCACCATTTCACTCACATTCATTCGATTTTCAATTAGAGTAATCTTAGGGAAATTATGGTAATCCAGACCACTAAAAATTTCGTCTAGATACATTTTTGCTAAACGTTTTGGCGTTTCTTCCAAACTATCATCACGTAAATCTAACCCCAAAATTGTCATCACTTCTCGCATATGTTGTTCAATTTTTTGGCGGCGTTCGTCTTGTGTACCAACTCTTGCTACCATCGGGGTTTCCAATCCTTTTGCTGATAAAGCAGCTCTAACCTGTTGTGCCTCTAGTGAAATTGTATTCATTAATCACTCCTTATTATTCGGCACATATTCTAACAATGCCAATACATTTATGAAAGATTAATTAACTATTCGTTATGTTCTTATGGTATTTACTGCTTGTGCAGCCATCACTATGATTATTTTTATTTTAAGCTCAACCAAATTGTTGTTAGCAATGGCAATAGGCGTAATCTTAGGTTTTCTCATTAATGGCTGTATTAGCGGAATTTATATGTTAAATACCCTTATCTATCCTACTTATATAAGAGGAACAGGCGTAGGATGGGCAGTGGGCATTGGACGTACAGGTGCTATTCTTGCTCCTATCTTAGCTGGTTTGCTATTAGATTTAGGCTGGCAACGGCAGTCCCTCTATATTAGCGTTGCCATTCTCTTAATCTTTACCTGTGTGGTTATTTGGGGATTGCCGAAAACAGAGAAATATCACCATAAAATTTCAAAATAATATTGTAGGAGCGGTTCACTGTACTTTGGGTGTTCTCCTCACTCCTTCTCATTTTACATTTAATCAAACTACATCCTTTTTATTGGTAAAAGAAAGCACCAATTTTACTAAAGCCTCTTTTTGTGAATGGGATAATGGTTTAATGAGCTCAATTAGGGTTTCATCTAAGGTCGATTGGTGCTTAATATCTGTTATTCCATATCTTAACCATTCTGGTTTAATTTCCAACCATTTTGCCAGTGTTTCAATTTTATCCATCGCTGGAATCGCTAAACCATTAAGCCATTTATATACAGCTTGTTGTGTAACAGGCTCATTGGGATGACGCAAGTTAAAACGAGTGGCAATATCACTCGTTTTAATGCCATTAGGATAAGCTATTTCTAAAGCAATCTTTAATCGTTCACTAAATTTTTCTTTTTCTGTAATGATTTTCATAACAAAAAAAATTATGAATGAACCAAAAAGCACTTGTAAACCAATACAGTTTTATATTAAACTAAAATGGTTTTGAAATAAGTATTTTCTTAACAATGTAAGTTTATTTTTATTATTAAGAGGTTATTATGAAATCAAAAATTGGATCATTAATTTTATTTGCAATGATTGGATTAACTGGCTGTGCTGAACTGAGTAATCTTGCTGAAACAGCAAAAGACTCAGCGATATCTCGGGCTAAAATGGAGGCTTCAGCTAAAGCATCTGAAGCGACAGGTAAAATTTTAGGTTCAAAATATTAAATAAATATGGGTAACATTAGATAAGTTAAATATAAATAATCTTATGTTACCTTATCTAATTTGAGTTATTGTATGAAAAAATCATAATGTTTTTTATTCGCTTTCTAGTTATTTACCATAATATAATAATAAAACGATATCTGTAAAATTTATATATACGTTTACTAATGAATATTTTACGGTAACCACTTTATACTAAAGGAAAATACCATTAATACACCATATTTAATTTAAATATTGGCTATAGCTTAAAGACAGAATTTTTACTTACTTTTTTCAAGGAACATATTAAAAACTCACAGTAACCAGCGAGACTGTATAACGTTATTAAGTAATATGGCATAGTAGACAAAATTGTTGCTAATCTGTCAAAAACTATGCCAAGTGGACAAAATTGTGGCTAATATTT